>NZ_AQXL01000102.1 GCF_000376225.1 Effusibacillus pohliae DSM 22757 | reverse complement strand
CGGGCAAGCGACTGGTTGGCGAGCCGGGCCCGATTAACCCCCGGCAAACTGGCGGTGGTCGAGGCAAGCTCCGGCCTGCGCCTGACTTATGAACAGTTGCAGCGGCGGGTGAGCGCTCTGGCAGGTTGTTTGCGGCAATTGGGCGTCGGAAAAGGGGACCGCATCGCGCTTTTGGCGAACAACTCGGTGAAACATTTCGATCTGCTGTTCGCAGCGGGCAAAATCGGCGCGGTGTTCGTGCCGCTCAACTACCGGTTCGCGGTACCCGAGCTGGCCTATGTATTGACCGATTGCACGCCTGTGCTGCTGGTGTATGAGGAGCCGTATGCGGCGGCGGCAGCCGAACTGGTGCGGCAGGCGGCGGTTCAGCATGTTTGGGGCGAGCGGCAGTACCAAGCGGCGCTGGCGGATGAGCTGGGGAAACGCGCGGGCCAGGGTGCTTTCGACGGGACGGTGCGGGATACGCACGCCGATATGGAAGATCCCTGGGCGATCATTTATACGGGCGGCACCACTGGAACGCCGAAGGGGGCGATTTTGTCGCATCGGGCGATCACGTGGAACGCGATCAACACGGTGATCAGCTGGGGAATCACCGAACAGGACGTGACTCCGGTGTATCTCCCGATGTTTCACACGGGCGGTTTGAACGCTCTGGCCACCCCGGTGCTGTATGCGGGGGGGACGGTGGTGATTGGCCGGGAGTTTGATCCGCCAGCGGTGATCCGCGTCTTGGAGCAGGAGAACTGTACGATCGCCCTGTTTGTGCCGACCATGTACCATATGCTGATCCAAACGCCGGAGTTTGCAAAAGCGTCCTTCGCCTCGATGCACACGTTTCTGTCCGGCGGGGCGCCGTGTCCGCATCCGATTTATCGGGCATTTTGGGCGAAAGGGCTGCGCTTCAAGGAAGGGTACGGATTGACGGAAGCGGGACCGAACAATTTTTGCATCGACCCGCAGGACGCCATACGAAAAATCGGCTCGGTCGGAAAACCGATGTTCCACAACTGGATCCGGCTTGTGGATGAACATGGCCGGGATGTGGTGGACGGGCAGGAGGGAGAGGTCTGGATCGCGGGACCGCATGTGTTTTCCGGTTACTGGAACCAGCCAGAGGTAACGGCCCGGACGTTCTGCGACGGGTGGCTGCGGACCGGGGATGTGGGCCGCCGCGATAAGGATGGCTTCTATTATATCGTGGGCCGCAAGAAAGACATGATCATCACCGGCGGCGAGAATGTCTATCCGCTGGAGGTGGAACATGTGCTGCAGTCGCATCCGGCGGTGAGCGAAGCAGCGGTCGTAGGCCTGCCGGACGAAAAATGGGGGGAAGCGGTGACGGCCGTCGTGGTGCTCACGCCCGGCAGCCATGTGACGGTGGAGGAACTGAAAGCGTACTGCAGCGGCAAGCTGGCGGGATACAAAATTCCGAAGCGGTTTCTGTTTGCCGGGGAACTGCCGAAAACGGCAGTCGGCAAAATCGACAAGAAGCAGCTCGTCAGCCTCTACACAGAGCAAAAAGCGGGCGGCAGCCAACCGGCGTAGGCGGCCGAAAGAGGCGGGAGCGATAGGCGCGGCGATGGAGGGGAGCAAAAAGGTTTGGCCTCTTTGAAAGCGGAGAGACACGCGACGATGAGCAGGATATCGGCGATAAAAATTGAAAAGTCTATACAATAGACTGTCTGGGAAAGAGGGAATGCACCTATGAACCGGCCCTATCGCCTGTTGTCGACCCGCCTGGCGCCGCCGCGCGTCAAATCCCAGTACCTGCTGCGCCCGCGCCTGGAACGTCTGTTGTGGCAGGCGGTCGATTACCCGGTTACGGTCGTTCATGCGGAAGCGGGGTATGGGAAGAGCACGGCGCTGGCTGCTCATTTGTGCAGCCATTTTGACCCGGTGGCCTGGTATTCGGTGGAAGAGGGAGATTGGGATGCGTTCCAGTTCCTGTCGTATCTGATCGCCGCTCTGAAAGCGTTCGACGAACGGATCGGGGAACGGGCGCTGCGGCTGTTGCAGGAGGCTGATTCGGCGGTCGCCGTGTGGCGTCCGTGCATGACCATGCTGATCAACGACCTGGCCGAACGGGCGCCCGACCCCAGCATCCTGGTCCTGGATGATTTGCACACGGTTGCGGGAGCGGCGGAGATCGAATCGGTACTCGACTGGCTGATCCGCTATCTGCCGGCACACGTGCACCTGGTGATCGGCACGCGCCGCGCGCTGGAGCTGCCTTCCCTCCAGCGTCTGCAAGCGACCTGCGATCTGCTCTTGATCGGCAAGCAGGAACTGGCTTTTTCCGTGGAAGAGATCGACCGGCTGTTTGTGGAACAATACGGCATCCAGTTGACCGACGAGCAACTGCGGTTGCTGCACGAACAGACGGAAGGCTGGATCATCGCCTTGCAGATGGTCTGGAAAGGATTGGAGAGGGGCGTCCGGCTGGACGACCTCTGGAAACCGCAGCCGGAAACGGGCAGGCGGTTGTTTCATTATCTGGCGGAAGAGGTGTTCGACCGGCAGCCGGAGAGGATTCGGCAATTTTTGCTGCGGACGGCAATTCTGCAATCGATGGAACCGGATATCTGCCGATTGCTGACGGGAGAGAGCGATCCGCTCGGGCTGCTTGCCCAGCTGGAGCAGGACGGGTTGTTTGTGGCGGGCGACGGGTTTGGTCATTACCGGTATCACCGGCTGTTCCAGCAATTTTTGATCAGCCACCTGCTGCTCAACGGGAGTGAGCGGCAGTGGTTTGCGCTGCACCGGCAGGCGGCCGATTTTTACCGCGAAAAAGGCGATGTCCCGGCCGCTCTCCACCATTTCTACGAGGCGCAGGAGCTGCAAGCGGTTGTGCACCTGCTGTTGCAAGCAGGCGAGGAGTTCCTGCAAAACGGACGGCTGGAACTGCTGAAAAGCTGGATTGAACGGCTCGATGGCGAAGTGTTGCAGCAATACCCGCAGTTTCTCTTCTGGCGGGGGGAGATCGACCGGGTGTCGTCCCGCTTCTCCGAGGCGGGGCACTGGTACACGCTGGCCGAAGGAGGATTCATCCGGCTGGGCGATGCGCTGGGCAGAAGCCGCGTCTACCGGGGGCAGGCGCAGTTGTATCTGGACACAATCCAGCCGGCGAAAGCGAACGAGTGGCTGGAAAAAGCGGCCGCCGTGCTGGGCGATGCCTATCCGCAGGAAACGGCCAGGGTGTTGCGGCTGATTGCCGAAAACCATACGAACAGCGGCCGACTGTATGAGGCGCAGGAGGTGCAAAGGCGGGCGGATGAACTGGCGCCCGGCGCACCGAAGGATGAACTGGACATCCGGATCCACCTGCGGACGGGCAGGCTGGCACAAGCGCGCCAGCTGGCGCGTCAGATCCTGGAAGACGAACGCAGAGAACCGGAACGGGCCCGTAAAAGGACGGCCAAATCGCACCGGGAAACGCACCTGCTGCTGGCGCTGATCGACGCCTTTATGGGGGATGCCGCCTCCAGCCGCTGGAACGCGGCACAGGGAATCCGGATCGGCCAGGAATTGCAGTCCCCGTTTGTCGAAGCGGTCGGCTATATACGCCTGGGGCATGCTTTCGCGCTGGCCGGGCGTTTGGCAGAAGCGGCCGACAGCTACCGCCGTTCGATGCAGATCAGCGAGCAGTTGGGCGTTGAGCGGGGCAAGGTGGAAGCGTTGATGGGGCTTTGCATCACCGCCGGACTGGCCGGCGAGCTGGGGAAGGCGGAGCAGTATGCGCGCGACGGATTGCAACTGGCGCTGGCGGTGCAGGACATGTGGTGCGCCAACCTGATCCGGCTGGCGCTCGGACTCGTCCGGACCACGTGGGGACAGTTCGAGGAGGCGTTGCCGTGGCTGCTGGAGGCGGAGCAAGGCTTCGCCGCATGCGGCGACCGGTTTTGCCTGGCGAACGTCTGGCTGTGGCTGGCGATTCTGTATGAAAAAACCGGGGATGAACGGGAACTGGCCCGCGTGCTGCCGCTCTTGCTGGAGGCGGTCGGGGCGGGCGGCTACGAATTTTTGTTTGAAAAACGGACGTTGTTCGGGCCGGATGACCTGCAAATGACCGTCCCCGCCCTGCTGTGGGCGCGCGACCGGCTGCAACGGAGCGATGCCGGGAAACTGTTGGGACTGCTGGGGTGCAAGGATGTGCAGAAACATCCTGGGTACACGCTGCGGATTTGCACCCTCGGCAAATTTTCCGTCCACCGCGGGCTGGAGGAGGTGGCCCGGAAGGAATGGAAACGGGACAAATCGCGGCAGCTGTTTCAACTGTTGGTGACGCGTCGGGGGCAGTTCCTGCAGCGGGAGGAAATTTTCGAACTGTTGTGGCCGGATGCGGATGAGAAAACGGCCGCCCGCGATTTCAAAGTGGCGCTCAATGCGCTGATCACGGCGCTGGAACCGGAACGGGAGGCGCGCGCCGAATCGTTTTTCATCGAGCGGCTGGACTCGGCCTACCGGCTGCGCCCAGGCCATGCGGTGTGGATCGACCGGGACGAGTTTGAAGCCTCTGCCGAGAAGGGGCTGGCCCTGGCGGATAAAGGAACGGCCGCCGGGGGTGATCCATCCGCCGCCGGCGACACCGCCCGTGCATTCGACGAGTTGGAAGCCGCGATGCTTTTGTACAAGGGGGATTTTTTGCAGGAGTACCCGTACCAGGAATGGTGTGCGGAGGAGCGGGAGCGGCTGCGCGTCCTGCATCTCCGGGTGCTGGAAAAAATGGCTCTGCTGCACCAGGAAAACGGTGCGCTTGCGGAAGCGATCGCCTGCTGCGAGCGGATTCTGGCGATCGACCCTTGCTGGGAAGCGGCATACCGGATTTTGATGACCTGTTACTTCCGGCAGGGCAACCGCAGCTTGGTGATCGCCGCGTACAAGCGCTGTGCTGCCCAGCTGGAGGAGCAGCTGGGGCTGGCACCGATGCCGGAGACAACCCGGTTGTACCAGCAACTGATCCGGCGGCGGGCGTAACCGGCTTGTAACTCCTTCCCGGTACGATGGAAGCAAAGCATGTACCGGGAGGAGTTTTTTCATGCAAACGGTGGGCATTGTCAGCACCGGCGTCTACCTGCCGCAACGGTTTGAAACCGGCCGCGAGATTGCGGAGAAAAGCGGCATTCCGCCGGAGATCGTCGAACAGAAAATGGGGATCGTGCGAAAAACGCTGCCCGGCCCGGACGACCACACCTGCCAGATGGGCATCTGGGCGGCGGAAACGGCGCTCCGCAAGGGGAACGTCGATCCGGCGTCGATCGATCTGGTGATCTATGTGGGAGAGGAGCACAAGGAGTATCCGCTGTGGACGGCGGGGATCAAACTGCAGCAGGCGATCGGGGCGAAGCGGGCCTGGGCGTTCGACATCCAGCAGCGGTGCGGGACGATGGTGATGGCGCTGAAAGTGGCGAAAGACATCATGCAAAACGACCCGGAGATCAACACGGTGCTGCTGGCGGGCGGCTACCGGAACTGCGATTTTATCGACTATACCAACCCGCGCACCCGGTTTATGTACAACCTGGCGGCCGGTGGCGCCGCGGTCATCCTGAAAAAGGGGCACCCTGTCAATCAGTTGCTGGCCAGTCACATCATTACCGACGGCGATTTTTCGGAGGATGTGGTGGTGGTGGCGGGTGGCACCAGGCATCCGATCAGCCACGAAGCGCTCGACAAGCGGCTGAATACGCTCGACGTCACCGATCCGGAAGGCATGAAACAGCGGTTGGAACAAAAATCGATGGACAATTTTCTGCAGGTAATCCGGCGGGCGGTGGAAAAAAGCGGCTATTCGCCGGCCGACATCGATTATCTGGCGATCCTGCACATGAAGCGGTCCGCCCACGAGTTCGTGTTACGGCAGCTCGGTTTGCGGGAAGAGCAGTCGTATTACCTGTCGGAATACGGCCACATCGGGCAGATCGACCAGATTTTGTCGCTCGAGTTGGGGCTGCAGGCGGGACGCATCAAACCGGGCGACCTGGTGGTGCTGGTCAGCGCCGGCATCGGCTACGCGTGGGACGCTTGTGTGGTTCTGTGGGGGTAAGCGCAAAAGAACGGAAAAACCGGCTTTCGGTGGGATCCTTTTCGGGGGGATCCTTTTTTTATGTGAAGTCACCGGTAACCAGAAAAAACCTCGGATGAAAAAACTCTCTTTACAGATCAGATAATTCAGTGTAATCTGAAATTGAGAGGTGATTCATATGTCAGAAACAATCGAAACAAATTGCGAATCCCCGCTGCCGCTGACCGAAAAAGGACTCAAAACGCGCCAGAAACTGCTTGCCACGGCGGAGCAGATTTTTGGCACAAAGGGGTATTTCAACGCTTCGGTGGTTGACATCACTCAGCAAGCGAATGTGGCGCAGGGAACTTTTTACAATTATTTTTCATCGAAACAAATGATTTTTGAGGAACTTGTCAGACAGTTGAGCAGCGATTTCCGCAACGAGATCCGGGTGGAGGTCGCCAAGGCCACCAGTGCGAAGGAAGCCCAGATGATCGGTTTCCGTACGTTCTTTCGTTGGGTGAAGAACCATCGCCATCTGTACAGCATCGTCCAGCAGGCCGTATTGGTGGACGAAAATTTGTACCGCTGGTATTACGAGCGTCTGGCAATCGGTTACGTGAAGGGTCTGCAGGAGGCGATGGACCGGGAGGAATTTGAAAGGCTTGACCCGGAAACTGTGGCGTATTGCCTGATGGGGATCAGCCAATTTGTCGGCATGCGCTGGGTGTACTGGGAAAATCAGGATGTACCCGAATGTGTGCTGGAGACGATGGCCCGCTTCATGTTTGAAGGCTTGGAAAAAAAAGAAAAACCGGAATGCGGACGGGAGGAGTAGCATGCGAGGCGTGGCTTACTGGATCGAGAAGAGGGCGTTCATAACGCCTCACCGGATGGCGCTAATCGGCGAACACCGAAGGCTAACCTATTTTCAGGTCGCGTTAGAAATGGAGCATATCGTCCGTTTTCTGCAGCAATCATGCGGATTGCAACGAGGCGAGCGGGTGGCGATCCTGTCGGACAACAGCGTCGAATATCTCGAACTGCTGTTTGCATTGGCGAAAATGGGGTGCATCGCAGTACCGCTGAATACGAGGCTGGCTTCGGCGGAGTTGGAATTTCAGTTGCAGGACAGCGGCACTTCCGTTCTGGTCGTGTCGGAAGCGTACCGGGAAACCGGCAAGCGGTTGAACGCCAACTGCCGGCTGCGCCATCTGGTCAGTGTCAGCGAGCTGCTGGAACAGTCCCCGGTCCGCCGGATCCCTCCAACAGACCATTTTGCGTATGCACCTCTGTGCGAATCGACAACCGTTTCCGGGGACTCGCCGTTTGTGATTTGCTACACGTCGGGCACAACGGGAAGGCCGAAGGGCGCTGTGCTGACGCAGGACAACATGTTCTGGAACGCGTTGAACAACATCCTGGGGCTGGATCTCTCATCGGAAGATCGGGTACTGACGCTTTTGCCCTTGTTTCACATCGGCGGGATCGGATTGTTCGCGTTTCCGGCGTTGCTTGCCGGAGGGACGGTCGCGGTTCCGGGCCGGTTCGATCCGGACCGGGCGCTGCGGTGGATCGAGCGGGAAAAGATCACGGTCGTCATGGGGGTTCCCACGATGTTTGACGCTTTGCGGAAGTGCAAGCGGTTCCGCGAAACGGATTTTCGCTCGATTCGCTGGCTGTATAGCGGCGGAGCGCCTTGTCCGAGGGAATTGATCTCCTTCTATCTGGAGCGCGGCATTCCGTTCGGCCAGGGATACGGCATGACGGAAACCTCTCCCACTGTTTTCCTGTTAACAAAAGACGACTACCGGCGCAAGGCCGGCTCGATTGGAAAGCCGGCCCTGTTTTGCGAGGTTCGGGTGGTGGATGACGACGGCCGGGATGTGCCGCGGGGAACGGTTGGAGAATTGGTGGTCAAGGGGCCGAATGTACTGAGGGAATATTGGAACTTGCCGGAAGGGGCGGCAGCCGGTTTTTGCGACGGATGGTTCCGTACGGGCGATCTGGCCAGGATGGACGAAGAAGGGTTCGTTTACATGGCGGGACGCAAAAAAGACATGATTATTTCAGGCGGGGAAAATGTGTACCCGCTGGAAGTGGAGCAGGCGATCGGCGAACATCCGGCGGTGGCGGAAGCGGCTGTGATCGGCGTACCCGACGAAAAATGGGGAGAAGTGCCGATGGCAATCGTCGCCCTCCATGCTGGAGCCACTCTTGCCGAACAGGAACTGATCGGCCACTGTGCCGGCCGATTGGCAAAATACAAATGTCCGAAGATCGTGAAGTATGTAAACGCTTTACCGAAAAATGCGACCGGCAAGATCGACAAAGCGGCTTTGCGGCAACAATACGCAAAAGAAGCGGCCGGGCTGCCGCTGCGGGAGGGAGAAACACCATGAACACGCGAGTCGACAACGAAGTTTCCATCGGGATTGCCGAGACGGGCGTGTATGTCCCGCCCGGGGTGGAAACGGCTGCCGACATGGCCAAACAGACAGGCATTCCGGAAGAAGTCATCCGACAAAAGTTCGGTCTGGTGCAAAAACATGTGGCGGACGAATCGATGCACGCATCCGACATGGCGATTGCGGCAGCCCGGCCGATTCTCGAGCGGATCGATCCGCTGGAGATCGATGTGGTGATCTATTACGGAAGTCCCCACAAGGATTATCCGGTCTGGTCGTGCGCGCCGAAAATCCAGCATGCATTGGGCGCAAAAAACGCGTATGCGTTTGAGATCATGAATGTCAGTTCCTGCTTTCCGATTGCTCTGAAAGTGGCGAAAGACATGCTGGCTGCCGACCGTTCCATCCGGACGATTCTGCTGGCGGGCGGATGCAAGGAATCGCAGATCATCGATTATCAGAATCCGCGTTCCCGGTTCATGTTCAATTTTGCCGACGGGGGCGCTGCGGCACTGGTCAAACGGGGAGAAACGGGCAATCGGATACTGGGATCCGGGTTTTTGACAGATGGTTCGTTTTATGACGATGTGAAAGTGCCGGCCGGGGGATCCGCAATGCCGGCCTCGTTTGATACGGTTCGCAACCGCTTGCATGCGATCGATGTAAGGGATCCGGCAGACATGAAGGAGCGGCTCGATTCTGTGTCGATTCCGAATTTTATTGCGGCGGTGGAAAAAGCGATTGCTAACAGCGGATACCGAGTCGGGGATATCGACTGGTTGCTTCCCCTGCACACCAAACGGTCGATGTTCCGACAACTGCTTCAGGGGCTTGGGTTAAGCGAACAGCAAGCGGTCTACCTGGACGAGTACGGGCACATGTCGGCGCTGGATCCGTGTTTTGGGTTTCATTTGGCGAAAAACAGGTTTCAGCCGGGAGATCTGATCGTTACGGTCAGTGCGGGAACAGGATACACATGGGCAGCCACCGCGATTTTATGGGAAGGGGCTTCGGTGAACGGTTTGTAACTCCAGTGTAACGTCCCGCCGTTAGAATTTAGACAAATCTGTAAAATACGAAAAGGGGGCCACACAGAGTGAAGCAAAAATGGAGAAATCTCGGTCTGACTGCGCTGCTAACAGTATCGATGCTGGCAACCGCCGCCTGCGGCAGTTCGACTGACACGGCAGGCAAGGATGGTGGAAGTGGCAGCAAAACTCCGATCAAAATCGGGGTCGTGACGTCCAAGACCGGACCGCTCGAAGCATACGGAAAACAGGAACTGAACGGTCTCAAACTCGGAATTGAATACGCGACAGGCGGCAGCAACGAGGTGCTCGGTCGCAAGATTCAGATTCTGGAGGAAGACGATCAGGGCAAGGCGGAAGAAGGGAAGAACAAAGCCCGTAAACTGCTTGAGGAAGACAAGGTGGACGTTCTGCAAGGGACCGCCAGTTCGACCGTGGCGCTGGCGATCACCGACCTGGCGAAGGAGTACAAGCGGATTTTTATGATCGATCCGGCCACGGCAGATGAGTTGACCGGCAAGAACTTCCACAAGTACGTGTTCCGCACCGGCCGCAACGTGGCGCAGGACTGGGCGACGGGGGCCAAATTTTCGGTCGACAACATCGGTAAAACGATCTATCACATCGCGCCCGACAACGCATTCGGCAAGTCGAGCGCTGCTGCCGCGAGGGCTGCGGTGGAAAAAGCCGGCGGCCAGATTGTGAAGGAAGATTTTGCTCCGCCCAACACGCAGGATTTCACGCCGTATCTGCAGCGGGCCGTCCAATCGGGCGCCAAGGTGCTGTACATCACCTGGGCGGGTGCGACGCCGTTGTTCAAACAGATCAACGAACTGAAAATCTATGAAAAAATGGCGGTGTTTACGGGTATCCCTGACATTGCCGGGATCAAGTCGATGGGCGATGCGGCCGCCGGCATGCAAGGGTTTACCACCTATTACTACGGGCTGCCGAAGACGAAGGAAAACGATTGGCTGGTGGAACACCACAAGCAGCAATTCGGTTCCGTGCCCGATCTGTTCACGGCCGGCGGGTTTGCGGCGGGCATCGCGATCGTCGAGGGGATCAAGAAAGCCGGTTCGACTGACGCCGACAAGCTGGCGGCGGCGTTGGAGGGCATGACGTTCCGGGCGGCGAAGGGCGAGTACACATTCCGCAAGGAAGACCACCAGGCGCTGCAGCCGATGTACATCGTCAAACTGGAGAAAAAAGAGGGCGTCGACCACCTGGTGCCGACGCTGCTCAAAGAGTTGAAGCCGGAAGAAACGGCCCCGCCCATCAACGTGCCGAAGTAACGGGCGGCGTGATCCGAAACTTCGGAACAGTGGGCGGTTACCGCGCCGCCCTTTTGCGGGCGGCCGGGCGTTCCAATTGCAAACAGGGAGGCGGCATATGTCGGATTGGTTGCTGGAAACGAGAGGGTTGACCATTCAGTTTGGCGGCCATGTGGCGGTGCAGGATGTGACGTTTCAACTGAAACCGCTTACGTTCAAATCGATCATCGGACCGAACGGAGCGGGAAAGACCACGTTTTTCAATCTCCTCAGCGGTCAGCTGCGGCCGACCGCCGGCTCCGTCTTTTTCAAAGGCAGGGACATCACGGGGTATTCGGTGCATGAACGGACCCGCTTGGGAATCGGCCGTTCGTTCCAGATCACCAACGTGTTTCCCAATCTGACCGTCCTGGAAAACGTGCGGCTGGCGGCGCAGGCGAAAGGCGGCGCCGGTTACCGCCTGTTTTCCCATTACCGGGTGTTTCGGGAATTTGAAGAAAAAGCGTATCACCTGCTGGAACAGGTGGGGTTGCGGGCCAAGTCGGAGCAGCCGGCGAAACAGCTGTCGCACGGGGACAAGCGGAAGCTGGAAATCGCCATTCTGCTGGCCCTGGAGCCGGAACTTCTGCTGCTTGACGAACCGACCGCCGGCATGTCGCTGGAGGAAGTACCGGCGATTATCGAATTGATCCGTTCGCTGAAGGAATCCGGCCGGCATACGATCCTGCTGATCGAACACAAAATCGACATGGTGCTCGACCTGTCCGATTCCTTGGCCGTGCTGTTCAACGGGCGGTTGCTGGCGGACGGGACGCCGGCCGAGATCATGCACAATCAACAGGTGCAGGCGGCGTATCTGGGGGGCCTTTATGAAGACGCTATTAAAACTTGAACAGGTGCAGACGTACATCGGGCAGTATCATATTTTGCAAGGTGTCGATCTGGAAGTGGCAGCGGAACAGGTGACCGTCATCCTCGGGCGGAACGGGGCCGGCAAGACGACCACCCTGAAAACGATCATGGGCATCACGCCGGCCCAAAGCGGCCGGGTGCTGTTCCGCGGGGAGGAGCTGCAGCGGCTGCAGCCGCACCTGATCGCGCAACGGGGCATCGGGTATGTGCCGGAAGACCAGGCGATTTTTTCCGATTTGACGGTGGAAGAAAATATCAAACTGGCGATCCGCAAGAGCGATGCGGCGACGCGGGAACGGCTCGCCATGGTGCTGCAACTGTTTCCCGATCTGAAAACCGCCTGGAAACGGAAAGGCGGAACGCTGAGCGGTGGCCAGAAACAGATGC
Organism: Effusibacillus pohliae DSM 22757; assembly: GCF_000376225.1. NCBI lineage: Bacteria > Bacillati > Bacillota > Bacilli > Caryophanales > Alicyclobacillaceae > Effusibacillus > Effusibacillus pohliae. The sequence continues at coordinate 19,840 of NZ_AQXL01000102.1, read as the reverse complement.
TGGCGATCGCCCGCGCGTTTGTCAACGACAACGAGCTGCTGCTGATCGACGAACCGAGCAAAGGGCTGGCGCCGATCGTCGTCGAGAAGGTGATGCAGGCGATCGTGGAGCTGAAAAAACATGCGACAATCGTGCTGGTCGAGCAAAATTTTCTGATGGCGAGCGGCGTCGGCGACCGGGTGTTCATTCTGGACGACGGACGGACGGTGTTTCGCGGCTCGATGGACGAGGTGAAGCGGGACGAAGGTCTCAGGCAAAAATATCTCGGAATCGGTGCATGATTCGGGAGGGGGCAGCTTGTGTCACTGACGTTGAACCTGTTGTTGAACGGGGCGGCGCTCGGCATGCTGATTTTTCTGCTGGCTGCGGGGCTGTCGCTGATCTTTGGGCTGATGGGGGTGCTCAACTTTGCGCACGGCGCCATTTTTATCTGGGGTGCCTACACCGGCTGGACGGTCTACGGTTGGACCGGCAGCTTCGGGTTGGGCCTGTTGGCCGGTGCGGCCGCCGGCTGGCTGCTGGGGTGGTTGCTGGAGCGGTGGTTTGTGCGTCCGTTTTACGGCGACCATATTGCGCAAATCCTGCTCACATTGGGCCTGATGATCGTGTTGACGGAGCTTTTGAAAGCGGTTTGGGGACCGAATCTGCAAAATTTTGACAAGCCGGCCCTGCTGCAAGGCGCGGTCACCATTTTGCATGATCCGTTCCCGGTCTACAAGCTGTTTCTGATCGGGGTGGGAACGGTGCTGGCGATTGCGGTTCACCTGCTGCTGACCCGTACCCGCTACGGGATCATCATCCGGGCCGGTGTGCAGGATCCGGTGATGGTGCAGGCGTTGGGGATCAACGTGCGGCGGGTGTTTTCGGCGGTCTTTGCGTTTGGGGCGGCGCTCGCCGCATTGGGCGGGGTGCTGTTTGGCCCGTCGTTCGGTTCGTTGTTTCCGGAATTAGGGATGCAAAACCAGCTGCTGGCGTTTATCGTCGTGGTGATCGGCGGGATCGGCAGTTTCCTGGGAGCGTTCGCCGGGAGCCTCTTGATCGGTCTGGCCCAGACGTTGATGGGCTATTACTGGCCGGAGGCGGCGCTGGCGGTGAATGTCGCCCTGATGGCGCTGGTGCTGATCCTGAAGCCGGAAGGTCTGTTTGGAGCCAGGAGGTGAGCGGGAATGCAGAAAATCGGGAACGCACGAATCGGGCTGGCCATCCTGCTGGCGGTGTTGGCGCTGCTGCCTTTGGTCAGTTCCCGCACTTTGCTGGCGACTTTGATCCAGATTTTTATCGTGGCGGTGTACGCCATGAGCTACGACCTGCTGCTCGGCTACACCGGCATCGTGTCGTTCGGGCACGCGCTGTTTTTTGGAACGGGCGCTTACGCGGTGGCGATCCTGAGTGCGAAGACGGATCGTCCAGAGCTGATTTTTGCCGGGGTGCTGGTGGGGGTCGTGATCGCCGCGGCGGTGTCGGTGGTCATCGGCATGCTGTCGCTGCGGGTGCGGGCGGTCTATTTTTCGATGATCACCCTCGCGTTTGCCGAACTGTTTTTTATCATTGCGGAAAAATGGAACGGGGTGACCGGCGGCAACGACGGGATGAGTTTTTCGATTCCGGAGTGGATGCGCGACCGGACGGTGCTGTATTATACAGCGCTGGTGTTCCTTGTTGTGATGTACCTTTTTTTGCGGCGGGTGGCCGATTCGCCGCTGGGGCGCACGCTGCAGGCGATTCGGGAAAATGAAAACCGGGCGGCGTCGCTCGGCTATGACGTGCTGCGGTTCAAAGTGGTGTCGATCGTCATCTCCGGTGTGGTGGCCAGCCTGGCCGGCGCGATGTTCGGGATTTTTCAACGGTTTGTGAACACGTCGGTGCTCAGTCTGGACAAAACGGTGGAGGCGCTGCTCGCCACCATCATCGGCGGCACAGGCACGCTGATCGGTCCGGTGGTGGGGGCTGGCGTCATCCGCTTCGCCCAGGACGCGTTGTCCGATCTGGCAACGGTGCACCCGATTTTTGAACGCTGGCTGATTTTGTTTGGCATTGTCTATATTGTGATCGTCATGTTTTTCCCGAAAGGGATCGTTGGCACCTTACGGGACAAGTGGACGGGCGGGCGCAAAGGGGGAGTCAGGCATGCCGCTGATGGAAGTGAACGGAATCCGGATGTACTATGAGCAGGCGGGTCGCGGCGAACACACGCTGCTCCTGATCCATGGCAATGTTGCGTCCAGCCGCTGGTGGGACCGGGTGTGGGAAGCTTTGGCCGAGCGCTATGCGGTGGTGCGCATGGATTTGCGGGGCTGCGGGCGCAGCGACCAGCCAGGGAACGGCTACAATGTGCCGCAGTACAGCGAGGATGTGCGAGCACTCGTGCGGAAGCTGGGGCTTGGGCGGGTGATCGTGGTGGGGCACTCGATGGGCGGTGCGATCGCGATGGATATGGCGGTGGCGGAGCCGGAATGCGTGCAGGCGATGGTGCTGGTCAATCCGGCGCCGGCGGAAGGGATCGTTACGCCGGAGGAACGCAAGCCGCTGATTGAGCAGATGATCCGCGACCGCAACCTGATGAAAATGGCGTTGGCTGCTGTTGTGCCGACGGCGGCACAGGGCGAATTTTTCGAGCGGCTGGTCGACGATGCGATGATTGCCGGGCCGACCATCATTCCCAACTACACGTCGCTCGGCCAGGCCGATTACCGCGACCGTCTGGCGCATGTGAACGTGCCGGCGCTGATCGTGTATGGCACGCAGGACAGCCTGATTTCCCTCGATATGATGGAACGTACACAGGATGCGATTCCCGGCAGCGAGCTGCTTTTGTACGAAGGGGTGGGCCATTCGCCGAACGTGGAGGCGCCGGAGCGGCTGGTAGAGGATGTTGTGAGGTTTGTAAGCAGGTTGAGATAGGAGGCGTTGGCGCGAAACGGGACGTGTGCACGGCCCGTGTAGATTTTATCATGCTGATACAGCGGAAAAAGACCCGGCGGCGTTGCTTGACGCTCCGGGTCTTGCTGTTTGCCGGGCCGATTTATACCACCAGGAGAAAATGGGCATATTTTAACTGGTTGCGATTCCCACTCGATGCAAGGAGGAAGGGAGCGCAACCGGTTTGATTCCATGAATGATCTTGGGAGGAGCTATGGCCCTGCATACGGAACAACTTCGGCAGTCAGCACGCGAATTGGCATTGAACCATGACCTGTATGTGGGACGTGCCGGGACTCGTTGGTGGCATGGATTTCAGCGGGATATCGAAGGTTTGCGGGCACTGGTCCGCCACATCCAGAGCGGCGGTGCAAGCTGTACACAGCCGGCGGAAGAATGGCTGCTGGATCATTTTGAGTTTATCGAGGAGCAAGCGCTGGTGACAAAACGGCAATTTTCCCATTCGCTGTTGCGCAGGTTGCCACGCTTGCGGACGACCGGGGAGCCGCGCGTTCTGTCACTTTGCGCGAACTATCTGGAACAGACCGACGGGATCCTCGATGAACCCGGTTTTTTTTCCTACGTCGAGGCGTATCAGGAAGTATCCGTTTTGACGATTGCCGAATTGTGGTCGATCCCCTTTCTGTTGCGCGTGGCCTTGTTTCGGCACCTGGCGAAGGTGATGGAAAGCGTTCGCGAACGGCGGGAAGTGTGCGAGTCGGTGGAACACTTTCTTGGCCGATTGGAGCCAAACAAGATCGACCCTGGACGTGTCCGGGATCTGTTGGAGGAAGCGGAGCAGGACATCCCGCTGTCCGGCGTGTGGATCGCCCATTTGACCGCCCACCTGCGGGAATTGGCGGACAACACGGAAACCGTCCGGGACTGGCTGCTTTGTAAATTGGAAAACGAACCGGAAAGCCTCGATCGAATCGTCTCCTATGAACATCAGCTGCAAGCGGGACATCGGGTGGCGGCGGGCCATCTGATCAGCAGTCTGCGGAACATGTCCCGTTGGGATTGGCGGGAGCTGTTCGAACGGATGTGTCTTGCCGAACAGACCCTCCGCCAGGAACCAACGGGCGTCTATCCGTTGCTCGATTTTACAAGCCGTGACGCATTGCGGAAACGGGTGGAACAATTGGCCCGCCGTTTGCATGTGCCAGAGAATCTGGTGGCCAAACAGGCGGTGGAACTGGCCCAACAAGTCTGCCAACGGACCGGCGCGGAACAGGTCAACCGGTCGGCTGTTGGGGACGGGGGCGCGGCTGGAGGAACGTCTGCCGAACGAGGCGGGGAAGCGACTTTCCATTCGCATGCCGAAGTTGGCGGGAATGCGGACGAAGGTGCGTCTGCCGGACGGGGTCGGGAAACGGCTTCCCGTGCGGATGCAGAGGAGCTCCCGCGTGCGGCGTTCGTCGCCTATTATCTGCTGGAGCCAACTGGTGTCAGGCAGCTGCGGCGCGCGCTGCGGGCTTGCAGTGCGACCCGGCGGTTTCCGGCTATCGACCGGTTGCGTTTCTCCCCTGTCGCCTATTTTTCGTTGCTGGCGGGTGCGTTTGCCTTGTTTCTGGCTGGATTTGCCACGTGGGTGGGGGATGGCGGCCGTTTTACCCAATTGCAATGGGCGGCGATCCTGCTTGCGCTGGTGCTTCCGGCCAGCGAGTGGGCTGTCACATGGATCCACTGGCTGATTGAGACCGCGATTCCGCCTAGACCGCTGTTGCGATACGATTTTTCCCGGGGAATTCCAGCGGAAGCGGCGACGATGGTGGTGATTCCTGTTATCTGGTCGACTGTCGAGGAAGTGCAGGAATTGGTGGACCGGTTGGAACTTCACTACCTGGCGAATCGGGAATCGAATCTCCATTTTGCCCTCCTGGGCGATTTTTCCGACGCTGAACAGGAGAACCTGCCGCAGGACGAACCGGTTCTTGCGGCCGCACGCGCCGGCATTGAAACGTTGAACCGAACCTATTCCCGCCCCGGCGGGCCGACCTTCCACCTGTTTCAACGACGCAGACTCTGGAATCCGTCGGAAGGAGTTTGGATGGGATGGGAGCGGAAACGGGGCAAGCTGGCAGAATTCGTCGAATTGCTGAAGGGGAAGGACGACACCACGTATGCATGGAGGGTTGGCGATGCGGCCGTTCTGCCGACGATTCGGTATGTGATCACACTGGATGCGGACACCCGGCTGCCGGCCGGTACCGCGCAACGGATGGTGGGCACGCTGCATCTGCCCTTTAATCGTCCGCGGGTAAACGAAACCGGAACTCGCGTGGTCGAGGGCTACGGGGTGCTGCAGCCCCGTATCGGGATCAGCCTTGAAGCCGCCATGCGTTCACGGTTTGCCGCCCTGTGGGCGGGGGAACCGGGTATCGACCCGTATGCGTTTGCCGTTTCCGATCCGTACCAGGATGGTCTGGGACAGGGGATTTTCACAGGTAAGGGGATTTTCGATGTTGATGCGTTTGCGCAAGTGTTATGCGAGCGGATTCCCGACAATCGGGTGCTGAGCCACGATTTGTTGGAAGGCGGATTTTTGCGGGCCGGTCTGTTGGATGACATCGAACTGATCGACGATCATCCGGCGGCGTTCAGTGCGTATCAGCAGCGGTTGCACCGCTGGGTGCGCGGCGATTGGCAGCTTTTCTGTTGGCTGTTTCCCCGCGTGGAGGACAGACGCGGCGTGCGCCGGCCGGTCGATTTGTCGGCGGTGACCCGCTGGCAGATCATCGACAATCTGCGTCGCAGCTTGCTGCCACCCGTGTTGTTTGGGCTGTTGCTGTTGGGCTTCACCGTGCTTCCGGGATCCCCGTGGCGGTGGGGAACGGTCGTGATAGCCAGCTTGTGTGTGCCGGTGATTCGCCAGTTGGCCGCCGTGCGCCGAATGGTTCGGCGGCCGCGGCTGGGGTTGGCTTCCATCGGCCAGGCGGCCGTTCTGTTGCTGACGCTGCCGTTTCAAACGGCTCTGTTGCTCGATGCGATTGCGAAAAGCCTGTACCGACTCTTCCTGTCCAGGCGCCGTTTGTTGGAGTGGGTCAGTTCGGCGGAAGTGGAAAGGCGCGTTCGCGGCGGGAAGCAGCCGGTGCTGTTGGGCATGCGGGGCGGTTATACAGGGGTGGCTTTGTTTTTGCTGGCTGGAATCACGCGCGCCCCTTCCCCGGCGGTGCAATGGACATGCGGTCTGCTCAGCGCGTTATGGGCAGTCGCTCCATGGGTGATTCGTTGGCTGGATCGTCCGGCGGCGCAACCTGAGCAGCCGTTGACCGCAGCGGAACAGGCCGAACTGCGGGGATTGGCAAGGCAAATCTGGTCATTCTTTGAACAGTTTGTCGGAGCAAACGACCATTGGTTGCCGCCCGACAATGTACAGGTCGATCCTCCCAATGGGGTTGCGCATCGCACGTCGCCGACCAATATTGGGCTGTACCTGGCGTGCACGCTGGCTGCACGGGATTTCGGGTTTCTCGATACACCCGGGATGATCGAACGCCTGGAACGAACCGTTGCGACGGTGGAACGCCTGAAAAAATGGAACGGGCATCTGTACAACTGGTATGACACGCTGTCGCTGCAGCCGCTGCCCCCCCATTACGTGTCAACGGTCGATTCCGGAAATTTTGTGGCGTATCTCATGGTGGTAAAGCAGGGGCTGGCGGATTGGCTGCAGCGGGAACCGGAATGGCGTACGCGCGGCCAGCATCTGGCAGAACGGATTGAGTCGCTGATTCAGGCAACCGATTTTTCTCCGCTGTTTGATTCGCGAACCCAATTGTTTGCCTTGGGCTACCAGGTGCCGTCGGGAAAGCGGGATGAGGTGCTATACGATTTGCTGGCTTCGGAAGCGAGACAGGTGAGCCTGGTTGCCATCGCATTGGGACAGGTTTCGGTTGCGCATTGGTTTGTTTTGGGGCGCACGATGGCCAGGATCGGACGGAATTACACGCTGCTTTCCTGGTCGGGGACGATGTTCGAATTTTTGATGCCGTGGCTGATTACGCGCACCTATCGGAAGACGGTCTGGGACATGACCTATCGCACAGTGGTGCAGCGGCAAGTCGAATACGCCCGGCAAAGAAAAGTCCCCTTCGGCATTTCGGAATCCGGTTATTACGCGTTTGATTATCACATGAATTATCAGTACCGGGCGTTTGGCGTTCCCGGTCTCGGATTCAGGCGGGGGCTTGAAGAGGATTTGGTGGTCGCACCCTACGCAACCATTTTGGCGCTGCCGTTTGCGAAACGGGAGGCGCTCGACAGCTTGCGGAACATGGAGCGGTTGGGTGCGCGTGGAACGTACGGGTATTACGAGGCGATCGATTTTACGAAGGAACGGTTGCCGAAAGATTCCGTCTGCCAGGTGGTCAGGAGCTTTATGGCTCACCATCAGGGGATGAGCCTGCTGACTCTTGCCAATCTGTTATTGCCGCAAAAAATGTACGACCGCTTTCACCGTGACAAACGGGTGCAGGCGGTTGAACTGCTGTTGCAGGAACGGATGCCTGAGCAGCCGGCGATGATCGAGCCGCAAGCGATGGCTCGTCCTGCCGTACAGAAGACGGACCCGGTGCGCACCGATGCAAGCCGAGAATTCCTGACTGCGGATACGCCTGCACCGGAAGTGTGCGTCCTCTCGAATGGTTCGTTGACGACCGTGGTGACGAACAGCGGGAGTGGATTCACCCGGTGGAAAGGATTGGCCGTTACACGCTGGCGGGAGGATCCGGTAGCGGACCCGTGGGGGCAGTATCTGTACATCCGTGATGTCGTATCGGATGCCGTATGGTCACCCACGCACCAACCTTGCCAGGTGCCCGCGTCTGCGCAGCGCATCCAATTTTCACCGGAACGGGCGGCGTTTCACCGTACAGACGGCGATCTGCAAACGAGTCTGGAAATCTGCGTATCGCCGGAACTGGATGCGGAAATCAGGCGGTTGACGCTGACCAACACGGGGAGTGAGGCGCGCATCCTGGAGGTGACCACGTTTCTGGAAATCGTTTTGGCGCCGCTTGTTGCCGATGAAGCACATCCGGCTTTCAGTAAATTGTTTTTGGAAACGGAGTATGTGGCGGAGGCCGAGTGTTTACTGGCCCGCAGGCGGTCTCGCACTGTCGACGAGAAACCGCTCTGGGCGGTGCATGCATTGATCGGAGCGGCGCAAACACTTGGCCCGGTGGAGTACGAAACGGATCGATCCCATTTTATCGGGCGGGGCTACACGCTGAAACGACCGTTGGGGATTGGCAACCGGCTGGGTGGATCGGTCGGAGCGGTGGTGGATCCGGCGTTTGCGATGCGCCGCCGGTTGAAACTGGAAACGGGAGAACCGGTTCAGCTGTTCGTCATCACCGGCGTGGCGGAGAGCAGGGAGGAGGCTATCGCGATGGTTCGGCAGTTTACGGGGGCACTCCAGGTGGAACGGACATTTGAGCTTGCCTGGACCCGCAGTCAGGTGGAACTTCGCCATTTCCAGCTGACACCCGCCGAAGCGATGGTGTTTCAGACATTGGCCGGGCAGGTGTTGTACCCGGCTCCTCTGCGGGGCGAGCGGCAGCAATCGATCCCGCTGATTGAAAAAGGGCAATCGGGTCTGTGGGCATTCGGGATTTCCGGTGATCGTCCGATTGTTACGGTGCGAGTCGCCGACCCTGTTGATTTGCCGTTTGTTCACAAGCTGCTGGTGGGGGTTGACTACCTGCGGGGAAAGGGCGTGGCGGTGGATCTCGCGATTCTCAATGAATCGGCGAGCGGCTACCAGCAAGATTTGCGTGAGGCGCTGCAGCGCGCGGTGGAACGGATGATGGATCCGTACGACGGGCGGTACGGACGGGTGTACATCCTCGCCGCCGATGCATTGGCCGAAGCGGAAAAAAATTTGTTGTTTGCGGTCTCCCGTGTTGTATTGCGGGCGAACGGTCCCAGCCTCAAGGCACAGATCCGATTGAGGCACCCCGACATCGCATGGCCGGCTTCGCTTGCCGCGGAAAAAGCGGCCGTCGGGGAGACGACGCCGATCGCCGTTCCGTCCGCAGATTGGCAAGGCGGAGGTCAACCAACGCCGACGCTGCCGGTTTCCGTCCAGCCACAGGATCTCAGGTACTTTAACGGATGGGGCGGATTTTCAGCGGACGGAAAGGAATATCGGATCCTCCTGAAAAACGGACACCATCTGCCGGCCCCCTGGATCAATGTGATGGCCAACCCGCTGTTTGGCTGTCTGGTGTCCGAATTGGGGACGGGGTATACCTGGTGGCGGAACAGCCGGGAGTGCAAACTGACGCCGTGGTCAAACGATCCGGTGCTCGATCCGCCAGGCGAAGTCTGTTATCTGAGAGATGAGGCGAGCGGTGCGGTCTGGTCGGCGACTCCGCTTCCCGGGCGGGACGAACCGCCCTATCTGGTAGCGCACGGTCGGGGCTATACGCGATTTGAACACGAGCGTCACGGCATCGGCCTGGAAATGACTGTCTTCGTACCGCCGGATGATCCCGTTAAAGTGATCCGGCTGCGGATCAAAAACCGCAGCGCCGAGCGGCGGCATTTGTCCGTTACCTATTACGCGGAATGGGTGTTGGGGGTCACCCGGCAACCCAATGCGTCGTTCGTCGTCACCGAATGGGACGCAGCCGCAAGGGCGTTGTTGGCCCGGAATTTGTACCAGGATGCGTTTCGGGACGCAACCGCCTTTTTGGCTATCGTTCCTGGCGAAACGACTGTTGCGGTCGATGCGAACGGTGATGCGTGTGTTCCCGGCTCCCGCCTGTCTTGGACGGCGGACCGGAAAGAATTCCTCGGCCGCAACGGAACGCCGGATCAACCGGCTGCGTTGCGGCGGGAACGGCTGTCGGGAGGAACGGGACCGCTGCACGACACGTGCGGGGCGGTCCAGGTCAAATTGGAGATGAAGCCGGATGAGGAACAAACCGTTTTCATTTTGCTCGGGTGCGGTTCTTCCCCGCAGGCGGTGCGTGAGATCGTTCGCAGATACAGACAGCCCGCCGCCTGTGAACAGGCTTTCGAACGTGTTCAGGCATTCTGGAGTGAGATATTGGAGCAGATTTCTGTGGAAACGCCGAGCCCGGAGATGGATCTGTTGTTGAACGGCTGGTTGCTGTACCAGACTCTCGCCTGCCGCATGTGGGCCCGTACGGCCTTTTACCAGGCGGGAGGCGCATACGGGTTTCGCGACCAGTTGCAGGATTCGCTTGCTTTGCTCCACAGCCGGCCGGATCTCACCCGGCGGCAGATTTTGCTGCATGCCTCCCATCAATATGAGGAGGGTGACGTGCAACACTGGTGGCATGAAGAACTGCGGCGGGGCATTCGGACGCGCTGCTCGGACGATTTGCTGTGGTTGCCGTATGCGGTCTCCCGCTATCTCGAGCACACCGAGGACGAGCGGGTGCTGGACGAGGTGGTGCCATTTTTACGTAGCGAACCTTTGCAACCGGGTGAACAGGAACGGTATGAGGAACCCCGGGTTTCAACAGAACGCGGATCGATTTTTGAACATTGCGTCCGCGCGATTGAAAGAGCGCTGCAATTTGGGGAGCATGGCCTGCCGCTGATCGGCAGCGGGGACTGGAACGACGGCATGAACCGCGTGGGCGATCAAGGACGCGGCGAAAGCGTGTGGCTCGGCTGGTTCCTCTGCGAGGTGCTGCACCGATTTGCCCGTTTGTGCGAGAAACGGGGCGAAACGGAACGCGCCGACCGCTACCGCCACATTCGGGAACAACTGGCGCATGCGCTTGATCAGCACGCCTGGGATGGCCAGTGGTACCGGAGGGCTTTCACCGATGGCGGGCAATGGCTGGGGTCTGTGGAGAACGGGGAATGCAAGATTGACGCCATCGCCCAGTCGTGGGCGGTGCTATCCGGTGCCGCGCCCGAACCCAAAATGCTCCAGGCGATGCAGGCATTCCATCGGGAACTGGTCGATCGCTCCCTGGCGGTCGCCCGCCTGCTGACACCGCCGTTTGACCGGACGGAGCCAAGCCCCGGCTATATTCAGGGATACCCGCCCGGGATCCGGGAAAATGGCGGCCAATACACACATGGCGTGATTTGGAGCATACTCGCCTGGTGCCAACTGGGAGACGGGGACAGGGCGTTTGAGCTGTTTCACATGTTGAATCCGCTCACCCATACGCGAACACCGCATGAAGTTCGGCGGTACGCCGGCGAGCCGTATGTGATGGCGGCTGATGTGTACACGGCGGAACCGCACAAGGGGCGCGCCGGTTGGACGTGGTACACGGGAGCGGCAGGCTGGATGTACCAGGCGGGGATCGAATGGATTCTCGGAGTGCGACGCCGCGGGAACCGATTGTATATCCAACCGTGCATACCGAAAGAATGGCCGGCGTTTACCGTTCGCTATCGGTATGGGAAAACGCAATACCTGATCACGGTCAAAAATGGGCTGCATCTCCCGGTGGACGGCAAGCCTTCGGCCGGGCAGCAGGACGTACCGCAAGTGCCACAGGCTGCGCAACGGTTTGTCGAGTTGCACGACGATGGCAACGTCCACCGGATTGAATGGATGATCTGACGGAAAACCGGCCGCTGCAAGTCTCGGGCTTAAGACCTGGGGATAAGGCGGCCAAATCCTTTGTTCGCTAGATACCTTTATGCTGTATAATCACTGAAGGGCACCACGCCGAAATCGGTGAGATGGAGGCCATGCCGGGTGATGCGCCGCCCCTCTAAAAAAGAGGAGATGGATCTGACCAGGTCGCTCTACAACCACCTGCGCTCCGCTGGTTATCTGTTCAGCCAAGCCACCCAGTCGATCGAGGCCACCCTGCTGCCGAAAGAGGTTGCGCTGGAACTGTCGGTGAAGCCGAACCGCCCGGCGCTGGTGCTGGAACGGACCTCATACAGTCTGGATAACCGGGCGATCGAGTATATCCAGTCTTATTAACGTGGCGATCTGTACAAGTTCTGGCTGACCCTGAAAGGGGAAGCCATATGATGGGCTGGCTCGGATTGGTGCTTGCTGCCGGGACTTATGAAGGGAACGGCATCGTGCTGATCGCGGTTGTGAAAGCGTATGACGGGCGCATCCCGCCGACCGTTTTGACAGAGTGCGTGTTCGCCCATTTTGGAATTGCCGATGTAGATCAACTGCTGGAGCGGGTGTATGACCGTCCGCTGTCTGTGCAAGAGATTGCCAGGCTGTCCCGCTATGCGTTAATTGATGACCTGGCTGTGCAAGAAATTCGGGAGCGGGGGCGGATGAATTGGCGTCGCTGGTGGCTGCTGCCGTCAACCGGCTCGGCGATATGAAAACTTTGCTGCTGCAAGGGGCGTTTTGCAGGAACCCCTGTATGTGAAATTGCTGCGACAACGGCTGCCGAATTTGGCCATGATCCGGCCCAAGGTGCCGCCGATTGGTGAGGCTGTCGCACCTGGCAAGGTCTACAAAAACCTGATGGTGAACCTGCAAACCGCCAACCGAAAGCTGCACGACCGGATCGTGCGAATCATCCAGGAAGCGGTCAAACGGCGTTTGGAAAAAGCGGGTGGACGCATTCGGGAGGCAGTTTCGTATGAAAATCCTGATCGAAAAAGATTATGAAGCGATGAGCGCGCGGGCGGCACGGATCGTGGCCGAGAGAATTCGGCGGAAGCCCGATCTGGTGCTGGGGCTGGCCACCGGCAGCACGCCGATTGGCATGTACAGGCACTGGATCGGGATGGTGCAAGCGGGCGACCTGTCGTTTACCGATGTGACCACGTTCAACCTCGACGAATATGTCGGCCTGGCGGGTGATCATCCGCAAAGTTTCCGGACGTTTATGCACGAGCAACTGTTTCGGCAGATCGACGTGAAACCGGAGCGAACCCATATTCCGGACGGCGTCGCGCCTGACCTGGCGGCGGAGTGCGCTGAGTACAACCGGCTCATCGAGGAAGCGGGCGGGATCGACGTGCAGATTCTTGGCATCGGAAAAAACGGCCACATAGGGTTTAACGAACCGGGAGAAGATTTCGGCAAACTGACGCATGTCGTGCGTCTCTCGGAAAATACGCGTCGGGCGAATTCTCGATTTTTCCCGCGGTTGGAAGATGTCCCGACGCATGCGATCACGATGGGATTAAAGAGCATTATGAACGCGCGGCAGATTGTGCTGCTGGCGGCAGGAACGGACAAATGCGACGCGGTGCAGCGGGCGCTGTACGGCGATGTGACGGAAGATCTGCCCGCGTCGGTTCTGCAGTTGCATCCGAACTGCGTGGTGGTGCTGGACGAGGCGGCCGCCTCAAAGCTTCCGGCGGATGGGAACAACGGCAAATGGGAGATGGAAAAATGAACAGACTGGTGATCCAAGGCCATCTGATCACGGACCGGCAGCTTCGCAACGACCAGATTCTGGTGTGCGAAGACGGAAAAATTGCGCATGTCGGACCGAGCCGGGGGGAGACACCCGACCTGGTTGTTGAATCGGGTTACATTGCCCCGGGGTATGTCGACATTCATATCCACGGCTGCAAAGGATATGACGTGATGGATGGAACGTTCGAATCGCTGGCGGGCATCGCCCGGTCGCTCACCGCTTATGGGGTGACCGGATTTTTGGCGACCACGCTGACGGCCCATCTGGAGCGGTTGCTGCAGGTGGTGGCCGTCTGCCGGGAATTTGCGGAGCGGCAGCAGGATGCCGGGGTGGATGCCGGGGAACGGACACAACTGGGTGCAAGGCTGTTGGGAATTCATCTGGAAGGTCCCTGGCTTAACGCAAAATACAAGGGAGCGCAAAACGAGGCGCACATCGCCCCGCCGTCGCTGGACGACGCGAAACGATTGCTGGAGGCGGCCGGCGGCCTGTTAAAAATCGTCACATTGGCGCCGGAGCAGTCGCAGGCGGGGGATGTGATTCAATACTTGAGCGAGCAAGGAGTGAAGGCGTCTGTCGGCCATTCGGACGCCACCTATGAACATGTGAAAGCTGCGTTGGCCCATGGGCTTGCCCATGTAACCCACTGTTGCAACGGGATGCGCGGTTTTCATCACCGCGAGCCGGGGGTGATCGGCGCCGCAATGTACCATGATGAACTGACGGCCGAGCTGATTGCCGACGGTATCCATGTGCATCCGGTGGTGATGAGCATTCTGCATCGTCTGAAAACCACCGACCGAATGGTTTTGGTCAGCGACGGCATGCGGGCGGTCGGGATGCCGGACGGCGAATACGAACTCGGCGGATTGCGCGTCTGCATGCAAAACGGCGAGGCCCGGTTGGCGGATGGAACGCTCGCCGGCAGCACCCTGACACTGGAGCGGGCGGTGCAAAATATGGTCAGGCTGTGCGGTGTGCCGATCGCCGATGCGGTGGCGATGGCTTCTGAGATTCCGGCGAGAGCGATCGGTTTCGGCGATCGGAAAGGCCGGCTGGCGGCCGGGTATGATGCCGATTTTGTGGTGTTGGACGAATCGCTGCATGTGATCCACACGTTTGTCGGGGGACAGCGACTTTCCATTCAGGGTTGATTGCTGCCGCTTAGTTGCGGTCCCCCTTCCGATTCTTTTGTCCAAAACAAGTCTCCACTTCATCGCTTCACTTCTCTCAAGTTTGTGATTTTCAATGTATGCAAACTCATACAGAACCGCAATGAGAAGGTTGAATATTCAAAACAGAACATCAATTTGATTGTTGACAATGTATTGTGAGAATTTTATAATAGAGGCATAAATAAAAACATTGTTTTATATATAAAACAATCGGTCGGGTGTCGTGGAAAAGGAGGAACAACGTATGTCTACATAAACATTTTCGATCGAATCATTTTGAGGAAAAATATGCTGTCTTGAAACGGAATCATTGCTGTGCCCCAAGTCAAAATGGAACAGGTTGTCCTGGGGAAGCGGTTGCAGGAAATGGAGAAACGGGCAAAAAGCCAAGCTGTCAATAGCCGATAATGTGAGTGAGCCTATTAGTGAGCCTATTTTTTTATCTTTAATACAAAACTATGTTTTGTATATGAAACAACCATATTTGTTTTGGGGGAAGAAATACATGTCAAACAACGCGTTTTCGATTGAGGAATTTGAAAAGAAGTATGTGGCAAGATTGAAAGACCGCAAGCTGGATTGGAATGTATTGAAGTTTCAGGAAGAGATTGACCCGAGATACAGACGTGCGCAAATGAGATATATCGGCCGTGGGGCAACAGCAAACAATGATTCCAATGTGATTGCGGCTCAACATTTCACCTTGAGCACGATGGTGCTGCCTCCGGGATGTGTGGGTCCGCTACATTTACATGATGATGTGGAAGAAGTGTTCTTTATCCTCCAGGGGAAAGTCACAGCTTTGATTCAAGTGGATGACGACAGTGAAACGTATGAGATCTCGCTCGGTGAAAGAGATTGCATCAGCACTCCTCCCGGGGTGTATCGAGGAGTAAGAAACGATGGCGATACGGAGGCCTTGATGCTGGTGATGGTGGGCTCGCCAAAACCGAATCTGCCGACTTACCCGAAAGGAAGTGCGTTGGAAGAGCTGCGGAAGCAGCGTGCCAAAGAAAGAGAAGCGATTATTAACGGTCAATAATCACCGGGTCACTATGGAGGTTCCGTCGGAACCTCCATAACAACAGAAAACATCGCGATCCAGACTGTTTTGATGGAGGTGGAAAGATGCTAGGAATTACCCATTTGCGGCATATCAGCCTGCTGACTCCGGTTCTACAGGAACAGGCCGATTTTTACGAACAGATATGGGGATTGGATAAAGTATTTCAGGACGAAGATTCGGTATATTTTCGCGGAGCCGGTCCGGAACATCATATTTTAAGCTTACATGCGGGCGAAAAAAGAGGTTTGCACCATATTGCGTTCGGAATGGTGGACAAATACGCTGTCGACCAGGCGGCTGAAAAGCTGGCTGAGAAGGGGGTGCGTATTGTGGCGCCGCCCGGTTATTTGGATGAAGCGGGTCGCGGGTATGGGCTTCGTTTTTTGGATCATGAAAATCGGTGCATCGAACTGTCAGCCTGGGTCGAAATCCATACATTCGATTGGAACAAGAAAAATGTAGATCCGATCATGTTGAATCATGTGGTATTGAATACGGTCGATCTCGATCAGTCGGTTGATTTTTATACCAATGTATTAGGGTTTAAAGTAACCGACTGGAGCGAACACCAAATGGCATTTCTGCGCTGCAACAAGAAACATCACTCGATTGCTTTCAATCAGGGTGCTCACGCTTCTGTCAATCATATCGCGTATGAAGTCAGCGGTGTCGACGAAGTGATGAGAGGACTGAGCAACGTAAGAAAAGCCGGTTATCAGGAACTGTGGGGACCGGGACGCCATGGACCGGGGAATAATGTTTTCTGTTACTTCCAGGATCCCGCTGGATTTGTGATGGAATACACCTGTTACCTGGAAACGATTGAAGATGAAGCGGAATGGAGAGCGAGGGTTTGGAAACGTGTCCCCCATTTGATGGACCGATGGGGAATTGCCGGGCCTCCCACACCCGAGGCGCGCAAAGCGATGGCCGGTGAACCGGATGAAGGCTGGGTAAAGGAGTGACAGCATGGATTTAGGGTTGAAGGAAAAAGTGGCAGTTATTATGGGAGGAACTTCCGGGGTCGGATTGAAAACGGCCGAAATGTTTTTGCAAGAAGGGGCGAAGGTGGCCATTTGCGGCCGTGATCGCAAACGGATGGAAAATGCTTTTAGTCATCTTGCGAAATTCGGGCCTGCTGAACAAATCTTCGCTACGACTTGTGATGTGACGAATAAAGAGGATGTGAATCGGTTTGTCGATGCTGTCGCGGAGAATTTCGGAGGAGTTGATGTTCTGGTCAATGCGGCCGGTCAGAGCGTGATGGGTCATTTTTTCGATATTACAGACGAGCAATGGAAAGAGCAAATCGAATTGAAGTATTTTGCTATCATCTATGCTGTTCGGGCGGTTTATCCTTACCTGGTCAAACGAGGCGGCGGCCGGATTATCAACATAAACGCCACCCTTGCCAAGGAGCCGGAACGCCATATGGTCGCGACTGCTGCGACAAGGGCGGGGTTGTTGAATCTAAGCAAGACTTTGGCTCATGAATTGGCTGCGGACAACATTTTGGTGAACTCCGTCAGTCTAGGGTTGATCCGGACGGATCAATGGGAGCGCAGGAGACTCAAGAATGCCCCGAATGTTGATGCTGAATCGTATTATGCGGATCTGGCAAAAAAACGGAATATTCCGTTAGGTAGGGTTGGTGAACCGGAGGAAGTGGCTGGTGTGATTCTGTTTTTGGCGTCAGACTGGGCAAGTTATGTATCGGGATCTACCGTCGAGGTCGCCGGAGGATTGGGGAAAGCTCTTTAAAGTGAGAAGGTAGAAGTCCGGCGCCCGCAGTCGGAATCTGTCCAATCATGCTCTCTAAAACTTGAAAAAAGGCAGGCTTTTTACATGACTACACAAATCCAAACGGAATTTACAACAGCAGATGCCATCGTCCGGGAACTTGTTCGTGCGGGTGTGGAAGTCGTATTCGGCATTGTCAGCATTCATAACATGCCCATTTATGACGCCCTTTTACGGGAAGGGAGTATCCATATCGTAGCGGCGCGCGGGGAGAGCGGGGCCGTCAATATGGCCGACGGATACGCTCGGGCCACGGGAAAGCTGGGGGTAGTCATCACGAGTACCGGCACCGGAGCCGGCAATGCGGCCGGTGCATTGGTGGAAGCGTGGAGCGCGGGAGTACCCTTGCTTCATCTGACAGGTGAGGTTGCATCGCCCTATTTGGGAACAGGCAGAGGGTATATTCATGAATGCAAAGACCAGCTTTCGATGATGGAAGGTTGCTGTAAAAAAGCGTATCGGCTGCGCCGACCAGAACAGGCTGTTCCTCTGACTCGGATGGCGATCCAGGAAGCGCTTTCGGCGCCGGCCGGACCGATTACTGTGGAGATTCCCATTGACTATCAGTCGGCCATCATTCCGGACTCCAGCATTATCAAAACCGATGACTCGGTTGCGGAGCTTGCCGGATCGAGTGTGGAAATTTCGGAAGCGATCTGCCAGAAAATAGCCAATGCGTGCCGCCCTGTTTTATGGGTTGGCGGAGGTGCGATTTCGGCGGGGGCATCCGAGGAAGTTACGAAACTGGCCGAAATGATCGGGGCGGCGGTGATCACAAGCCAATCAGGGAAAGGGGCGATTCCTGAAGACCATCCTCAATGTATCGGGCATTTCGCTTCATACGAAGCAGTCAAAGAACTGCTGAAAAAATCCGATTTGCTGATCAGCGTCGGGGTTCGATTCCGGGGGAACGAAACCTCCAATTGGAAAGTCACCGTGCCGGAGGAACATATTGCGATCGATGCGGACTGGCTTGCATTCAATCGGAATTATCCTGTTAGCCATGGCCTGGTTGGTGACGCGAAACAGATTTTGAAAGGTTTGATTGGTTTGTTGGGTAAACACAATCCTTCCCCGAATCCTGGCTATCTCGAAGAAGTAACGTCGGTTCGCCATAAAGTACGTGCCATCTTGCGTGAAACACTTGGGCCTTATGAAGAGTTTGTGGACAGCATGAGAAAAATCTTGCCCCGTGACGCAATTTTGGTTCGGGACGTTACGGTGCCGGCAAATGTGTGGGGAAGCCGTCTGTTTGAAATCTATGAACCCAGAACGTCCATCCATGCGTCTGGAGGCGGAATCGGACAGGGGCTGCCAACGGCAATCGGCGCGCAAATCGGGTGCAAAGACCGTGTCGTTGTTCTGATGGCTGGAGATGGCGGATTTATGGTCAACGTAGGTGAAATGGCAACCGCCGTCCAGGAGAATCTTCCTTTGCTTGTCATTTTGTTTGATGACGCCGGTTACGGAGTGCTGCGCAATATCCAGGACGCGGCATATGGGCGTCAGGTAGCGGTGGATTTGTTAAGTCCAGATTTTGTGCTGCTGGGACAATCGATGGGATTTGAAGCGGTACGAATCGGTTCTGCTCGGGAATTTGCGGTGGAGTTGGAAAAAGCTGTGGCAAGCAGAAAACCATCGATGATTGTCGTTGACATGAACGCGGTAGGTCCTATGGCCAAACCGTTCGGGGGACCGCCAGGGGCAGCTGAAGCATTTCGTCCCAAAAAATTGTAAAGGGGTGAATTCCGAATGAGCAACGCGTATCCAAGCGTATCCGGTCAATATTTGATTGGTGGAGAGTGGATCCAGGCTTCCAACGTAACCAATGTGCATAATCCCGCTAAGATTACTGAAGTTGTGGGAGAAGTCGCATTGTGTTCAAGAGAGGATGTGCGGCAAGCGATCGACGCTGCGGCATTAGCGTTTCAAACCTGGTCGAGAACACCGGTAGCAGAGCGGGCGAATCGAATGCAAGCGGCAGCCGACAGGTTACGAGCCGTGATCGAAGAACACGTTTCCCTGTTTGTTCGGGAAAACGGAAAGATCCTCGTGGAAGCCAAAAAAGATCTTTTGCGCTGTGTGGACATTATGTCCAAAGCTGCATCTGCCTTGCTTGAGTGGTGGAAACCGGATTCGATTCCAGGGGATCAGAAGGTTCAGATCCGCAAACGGCCAAGAGGCGTGACTGCCGTAATCTCACCCTGGAACTCGCCGATGATTCTTACTTTTGATGAGAAAATAGAGTATCGTTGAGGCAGTAGGGGATCGGCTACCTCGGTTTTTGGGCAATAGGATGCCCGGGAGGCCCATTCTCCTTCCATATTAAGGGGATTAATTAAGTTGATTAGGCTGTGACGTCAGCTGATTTTGTCACCACATAGCCTTTCTTCTGAAGGCGGCGAATCATCAATTCTTCGGTCGAGATGCTCTTTCGCTTCTCCAAGTAATCAGCGCCGAGTTCGTTGTAAGGTTCCCCAGTCTTGAGTACAAAGTAAGCGATCACCAGGATCTTGTGTGCAATCACG
>NZ_AQXL01000101.1 GCF_000376225.1 Effusibacillus pohliae DSM 22757 | reverse complement strand
AAGAACTTTTGCAGGAGTTCCTTGGATGCGGGATTGTTGTACTCTACATCAAGTTGTTCAACAACGAACTGCAGGTAGGCTTCATGAGAACGAGCAACAGGAATCATGAACATCACCCAAACCGTCTAGTAGTAGGCAATTAGATGCCTCCATCGCGATTGTTGGGGTGATTTGAAAAAGTCAAGAGGAAAATTTGTTCGCACTCCTGTTTTGGGGGTGAAACAATAAATGGCCCTAGTCAAGAGACTAGAGCCTGTAAGGAAATTTTAATTCCGAGAGTCTACAAAAAAGGAAGGGAGGGGAGATCGATGGCTTTTGACTTTTTACAATTTGTCCGGGAAGCGAAAGAGGAATTCGACCGGACGGTTGCATGCAAGCATACGTCGTTCGACGACCTCTACCCCTATATGATGGAAAACCAGTCTTTCTTCTGGTACAAACGGCACGCGGCGTGGGCCAGCCTCTTGACCACGATCCGCATCGCCGGCAGCGCGGGCGCCAACTGGCGGGATCTGTTCACATTCAAACAGCTCTCGATGATCACAAACCAAGTGCTTGACAAACAGGTGCTGGATGAATGGCTGGAAGAGTCGAGGGACGAAAGCGACGTTCCGGTTGAATAAAACGGGCGAACACCCTGAACCTGCGACGGTTCAGGGTTTTTTTGATCAACTCCGCGTTAGGCACCTGGATGCGCCTGTGCCGAACAACCGTACTTGGGACCCGAGCAAAGTACCCGGAGTAGGCTGCGAAGTACTGCGTCACTTTGCTGGGTGATGTGGTGAACGCTTTTCGCTGATTTTCCTTTACCGAAGGCGGTGCCGGGCGAGTGATCGCCCCTCGTTCGGGGCACCGTAAGGAAAAAAGGAGTCCAAACGCCAATGCGATCGATGTGGAAAGGCAGTATTAGTTTCGGCCTGGTGAATATCCCGGTCAGCCTGTATAAAGCGACGGACGATCACAAAACGAGCTTCCGCAGCCTGCATGAAAATTGCAAACATCCGATCCAATACAAAAAATGGTGTCCCGTCTGCCACCGGGAAGTGGAGCAAAGAGAGATCATTCGCGGCTACGAGTACGCGCCCGGCAACTATATCATCATCACCGACGACGATCTGGAAAATCTGCCGCTGCCGACGTTGCGGACGATCGAAATTTTGCACTTCACCGCAAAAGACAGCATCGATCCGATCTATTACGAGAAAGCGTATTACCTGGGGCCGGGCGAGTACGGCGGCAAGCCCTACAAGCTGCTGTACGAGGCAATGAATCGGACGGAAACAGCGGCGGTTGCGAAAGTGGCGTTTCGCACCAGCGAACATCTGGCCGTCATCCGCCTGCACAAAAATTGTCTTGTCCTGAACATGATCCACTATCCGGCGGAAGTGCGGGCGGTCGAGGGGGTGCCCGGAATCGAGGGCATCGCCGGGATTCAGATCAGCGAAGCCGAATTGGAAATGGCCACGAAATTGATTGAGGGAATCAGCGAGACGTTCCGCGGCGATTACAAAAGCGATTATGAAGAGGCGCTGCGGGAACTGATCGAAGCGAAGATCGAGAACGAGGAAGTCGAGCAGCCGGCCGCCGCGCCACGGGCGGACAATGTGGTCGACCTGATGGAGGCGCTCAAGCGGAGCCTGCAGGCGACGAAAACGGCAGACGAAGCGGAGCGGGCAGAAGAGCGGCAGCAGGAGCGGGAACCAATGGCGGTAGCCGCAACCGGCATGGTAACCAGCCGGCCGGCGGCGGATCCGAGACACCCGGCAGGGGCAGCCGCCGGCGTAGCAGCGAATCGGCCAACGGTCGGCCCGAGGCGCGAGCCAAACGAGGCGGAATTGGATACGGGAGCGGGAACCGCTGTGCCGGCCGCGGAGAAGCCGAAGCGGCGGAGGCGGCGGGTGACAGGCTAAATGGTCTCTGGGAAAAGGGCGCTCCGTGTTCCGAAGCGCCCTCCTCCGCCGAGTTCCCCTGTTGGCCGGCGCCGGGGACCGGACCATTTTACTCAGAACTCCATCGAAAAAACCTGACTGCCAAGAGGATCGATGCCACGGACAATCCGGCCAGCACTGCCACATCGAGCCCATTTTCCCAAATCGGGGCATTGTTCCAAGTTTGCCGCAGCAGATCGATCACATAGTAGAGCGGCAAGATCTTCGCCACCGTCTGCAGGAATTTCGGCATCATCTCGAGCGGGAACGTGGCGCCCGACAAAAACAGCATCAGGTTCAGCACCAGCGAGCTGATGGCAGCCGCCGTCCGCGTATTTTTGGCAAGCGAGGTGATAAACAGCCCAAACGGAAAGATCGCCAGAATCGAAAGCGCCACCGCCAGAATCGTGCTGCCAACGTCTTTGGGAGTCTGCATGCCATAGGCAAGCAGGCCAAACAGAAACAGAACCGCCGCACTGATCAGGAAAATCAGCGTGCCATGGACGACATGCGCGCCGATCACCATCCACGGCCGGACGGGAGTCGCCTGAAACCGGCGCAACACTCCCGTTTCCCGATAGCCGGTCAGGACCGTCCCCAAAGTGAAGACGGCCGTGGTCAACAGGTTGATCGCAATCCAGGACGGCACATACGCGTTTATGTAGCTGATTCCACCGATTTTTTTGTCGCCGAACATCGCACCGAACAGCCAGATCATCATCACCGGAAACAGAAACGTCCAGAACACAGCCGCTTTTTCTCGGAAAAACAGTTTGATTTCAATCGCCGTCAAACGTGCCAACGAAGTCATGCCGTTCGCTCCTTTTCCACCAATTCGACAAACAGATCGTCCAGGCTGCCGATCTCAAACCGGAACGCTTCGATTCGCCAGTTGAGATCATGCGCCAGTTGAAACAAATGGTACGATGCGTGCTGCAGGTCTTTGCTGTGCACACGGATCGTCTCCCCGTCCCGCTCCACTCTTTCCACACCAGGGATGGTGCGGATCACCTGCAGGTCCGTATTTTCCGATGCAAACGACAGAAAATTGGCGGCCGCCAGCTGCGTCACGAGCCGTTTCGGCGTGTCGAGCGCCGCCACCCGGCCCTGTTTGAACATCGCGACGCGGTCGCATAATTTTTCTGCTTCTTCCATGTAATGGGTGGTGACGACGATCGTTTTTCCTTCTTCCCGCAACCCGCGGATCAAATCCCACAGCTCGCGTCTGGCCTGCGGATCGAGGCCGGTGCTCGGCTCATCGAGGAACACGACCTCCGGGTCGTGAATCGTGGCAAGCGCCAGCGTTACCCGCTGCTTCCAGCCGCCCGACAGATCTTTAAAATACGCATCGAGCTGATTTTCCAGTCCGAGCAAACGGACGATCCGGTCGATGTCGCCCCGTTTGCGATAGAATGAGGAAAACAGCTCGATTGCTTCCTTCACTTTCATCCGTTCCTGAATCGACGTCGATTGAAACTGCACGCCGATCAACTGACGAAGTTCCGCTTCGTCCGTGTCCGGATCGAGGCCGAGAATCCGGACCGTGCCCGAGTCCCGCCGGCGCAGCCCCTCCATGATTTCGATCGTCGTTGTCTTGCCGGCCCCGTTCGGACCGACAATCCCGAAGATCTCCCCTTTTTCCACCGTAAAACTGACCCCACGCACCGCGTGGTTGTCTTTGTAACGCTTGTGCAAGTCTTCCACCAAAATGGCAATCGACATGGGGTTCCTCCTCTCTGAATCAAAAACTCACAAGTACTATTACGCAACAACTGTGCGATAGGTTTCAGCCAAAACAAAAAAAGATCGCGCGCAGACTCCGCATCGATCCTGTTTCGCTACTCCTCCAGCACTTTGCGGGCTTCCCGGCAAATTTTGGCCAGCAATTCCTCGCGGATGGCAACCCAAAACGACCCGGGCGGATAGGTTTTGTGCAGCTTGTTTTCGATCACGTCGAGAAACCGGATCATCTCGTTGATTCTCGTTTGCACCCGCTTCCCCAAATCCTCTAGCTTGCACTCGTACATGTCGCAAAAATAGCGGGTCTCCTCCCTGTCCGGGATGGCCAGCAGATAGGGCCACAAAGTGCGCACTTCCTGATGCATCAACAATTCGAGCTGAAGAAACGGAATCGCGTGCAGAAGCTGGTCCTTGCCGCGGGCCTGCAGCAGGGCTTTCGCGTGCCGCAGCCGCTCCGCCCGCTTTTCGTCCAGGAAGTTCATCACCTCATGACAGCGTTCCACCAGTGATTTCGCCATCCCTTCTCCCCCGTTTCTTCACGATTTTATATCAGTATATTGGCACCACTTTTGAAGAATGAAGTTTCCACGATTCCGCAACTATTTTCTCATGCTGGAAACGTTTTGTCAGCATCTGGATCGGTTTACACGCGAAAAGAGCCGACTTCCCGCAGGAAATTGGCTCCCTATCGTCCATATCAAAAATCTTTTCGGCTGTCCAACAGCAATGTCACAGGCCCGTCGTTGACCAATTCCACTTCCATCATCGCGCCGAACACGCCGGTTTCCACGCGGACGCCGAGCGAGCGAATTTTTTCGTTGAAATACTCATACAGCCGGTTCGCGTGCTCCGGTCTGGCCGCTTCCATAAAATTCGGCCGGCGCCCTTTCCGGCAATCCCCGTACAAGGTGAACTGGGAGACGGATAAAATCGCCCCTCCCACATCGAGCAGAGAGAGGTTCATTTTTCTTTCCGCATCCTCAAAAATCCGCAAGCCGACCACCTTTTCCGCCAGGTAGTCGGCATCCTGTTCCGTGTCGCCATGCGTGACGCCCACCAGCAAGACCAGCCCCCGGCCGATCTCACCCGTCACATTCCCATCCACCAGCACGCGCCCCTGCGACGCCCGTTGTACTACAATTCGCATACCAAACCATCACCTCACAGATGCCTCCGGGCAAAGTAACGCCCAGCCGCCTACTGCATAATCCGTCTGACCGTGTACACATCCTTGATCCGCTTGATCCGCTCCACCACCG
The DNA here is from genome assembly GCF_000376225.1 of Effusibacillus pohliae DSM 22757. NCBI lineage: Bacteria > Bacillati > Bacillota > Bacilli > Caryophanales > Alicyclobacillaceae > Effusibacillus > Effusibacillus pohliae. The sequence continues at coordinate 26,388 of NZ_AQXL01000101.1, read as the reverse complement.
TATGCAGGTGGTCGACGTTGCGGATGTTGATCTGCAGGTGGATCGTCGCGATCTTCCGCTTGTCGGCGCGGGCTGATACGGCCGTGATGTCCGTTTTCGTTTCCGCGATCGCGTTCATCACTTCCACCGTCAGTCCTCTGCGGTCGAGCGCCGTCACCTCAATATCGACGTTGTAGGCGATCGCCGGCGAGCTTTCCCATTCGACCTCAAGGAACCTTTTTTCCTCATCCTTGTTGTGCTTGATGTTCGGGCAGTCTGTGCGGTGCACCGACACTCCCCGCCCGCGCGTCACAAAGCCGACGATTTCATCGCCGGGCACCGGATTGCAGCAGCGGGAAAACCGGATCAACAGATTGTCGACGCCGCGCACCCGGACACCCATCCCGTTCTTTTGCTGCTGCCGGTTCGGTTCCCGAATTTCGGGCAGATTGGGCAGCTCTTCCGGATTTTCCTTCTTCACCTTTTCCAAGAGCCGCGTCATCACCTGTTGCGGCGACACGGCCCCGTACCCGAGCGACGCCAGCAAGTCGTCCTCTTTCGTGAAGTTGAACTTACTCATCACTTCCGACAGATTTTTCTCCGTCAGGACGTCCGATACTTCCAGGCCGTGCTTCTTGATCTCCTTCTCTAGCAACTCGCGGCCTTTGAGAATGTTCTCTTCCCGCTTTTCCTTCTTGAACCAAGCACGGATCTTGCTCTTCGCCTGCGGCGATTTGACAATCTTCAGCCAATCGCGGCTCGGTCCGAACGATGTTTTCGAGGTTAAAATCTCGACGATGTCGCCCGTCTGCAGCTTGTAATCAAGCGGCACAATCTTGCCGTTGACTTTCGCGCCGATCGTGCGGTTGCCGATATCCGTGTGAATCCGGTAGGCAAAATCGATCGGCACTGCCCCCCGCGGCAACGAAATGACTGCGCCTTTCGGCGTGAACACGAACACCTCGTCGGCGAACAGGTCGATTTTCAGGGTTTCCATGAACTCCTGAGCGTCTTTCAGATCCTGCTGCCACTCGAGAATCTCCCGGAACCAGGCCATTTTTTGCACAAACGACAGATCTTTCGCGCCATGCTTGCCTTCTTTGTACAGCCAGTGGGCAGCGATTCCGTACTCGGCCGTACGGTGCATCTCCCAGGTCCGGATCTGGATCTCCAGCGGTTCACCGCGCGGTCCGATGACTGTGGTGTGCAGACTTTGGTACATGTTCGGTTTCGGCATCGCGATGTAATCCTTGAACCGGCCCGGCATCGGCTTCCACAATGTATGCACGATCCCCAGAATCGCGTAGCAATCCTTGATCGAATCGACGATCACGCGGACGGCCAGCAAATCGTAGATTTCGTTAAACTGCTTGTTCTGGGTGGTCATTTTCCGGTAGATGCTGTAGATGTGTTTCGCCCGGCCGTTGACTTCCGCCGGAATGTCGATTTCCTTCAGTTTGGTTTTCAGGGTGTCGATGACTTCCTGGATGTACTCTTCCCGCTCTCGCCGCTTTTTCGCCATCAGGTTGACAATCCGGTAGTATTGTTGCGGGTTCAGGTAGCGAAGCGCCGTATCCTCCAGCTCGAACTTGATTTTGGAGATCCCCAGCCGATGGGCGAGCGGCGCAAAAATCTCCAGCGTTTCGGTTGCGATCCGCTGCTGTTTTTCCGGCGGCAGATGCTTTAACGTGCGCATGTTGTGGAGCCTGTCCGCCAACTTGATCAAAATCACGCGGATGTCCTTCGCCATCGCGAGGAACATTTTGCGCAGGTTTTCCGCCTGCTGTTCTTCCTTTGACAGGTATTTCAGGCGTCCCAGTTTCGTCACGCCGTCGACCAGATCCCGGATTTCCGATCCGAATTCGGCCACCAACTGCTCTTCCGTAACAGGTGTGTCCTCCACCACATCGTGCAGCAGCGCAGCCGCCAGCGTCACCGCATCCAGTTCCAGATCGGCCAGAATTTCGGCGACGGCAATCGGATGGGTGATATACTCTTCCCCCGAACGGCGCTGCTGTCCCTGATGAGCTTCCTTGGCAAACTCGTAGGCACGACGCACCAGCTGCACGTCTTCCGGTGTACCATACCGGCCGAGTTTTTCGCAAAGGCGCTCAATGCCCACGGACACCACCTTCTCCTGATCAATATTGGACAAGCGTGAAGACATCATAGCCCTGCAACTTCTCCCTGCCAGGCAAATAAGTCAGCTCGATCATGAAGGCGAGCCCGACCACCACGCCGCCGAGCTCCTCGACCAGTTTGATGGTGGACGAGATGGTGCCGCCGGTCGCCAGCAAATCGTCGGCGATGACGACCCGTTGACCCGGCCGGATCGCATCCCGGTGAATCTCCAACTTGTCCTTTCCGTACTCCAGTTCATAGGCGACGCTCACCGTCTCGCCGGGCAGTTTGCCCGCCTTGCGGATCGGTATAAAGCCAAGTCCCGTTGCATAGGCGAGCGGAGCGGCAAGCACGAACCCGCGCGCTTCCGGCCCCGCGATCAAATCCGCCCGACGTTCCTGTGCAAACTGGGCCATCTGGTCGATCGCATACTTGAACGCTTCCCCATCTTGCAGCAACGTCGTAATATCCTTAAACCGAATTCCCGGCTCCGGGAAATCGGGAATCACCCGAATTTTTTCCTTTAAATTCATATGCCCCGTACTCCTTCCGACTTGGCGGTTACCCACCGCAGAACCTGCGCCACCGCTTGCTCGCCAGACGAATCGATCAGCGCCGCAATCACCCGCCTGCAGGCATCGATTCGCGCCAGCCGCTCGCGATACAGGTCTGACTCTTCTAAAGATCGTTTGATACTCCCCTTATTCACATGATACGTGTTCCCGCGGCGAACTGCAAACCCCAGTTCGACAAAAACCGCGAGCACCAGATTGGCCGCCTCGTGATACACCGGTTTCAGCCGCTGCCGGATCTGCTCATCCGTAGCGGAACCTGTTTCCAGCAGCAGTTTGTAAATGCCGGCAAAAAATTTCCGATCCGGTAGCAAAAACGACTGCTGCTGCTCCATCCACCGTTTGTCGGCCGCTCCGTGCAGCAGGTGCAGGCGGCAGGCTCCGGCCATTTTTTGCAATACAGTCTGGTACTGCTGCAAGGAAAGCGGCAAGTCGTACAGCACCACATCTCCGCTGAGAAAATCGGGTTCCTCCTGACCGGCGTTTGCCGGCTCGGCCCCCTTCTCACATGCAACCGCCGCCTGCTGCCAGGCGGCGATCGCTTCGTCGCGTGCAACCGACGCTCCCCCAACGGACCAGAGGGTGCTCCAGACCTCGCTCAAATATCCTTCCGCATCCGCCGTATACACGCGGTGCGTGTGCGGCTCCTGCCATGGGTACGGCTCCAGGGCGCGGGTCACCTCCGCCACCGATTCCGGATGGAAACAGATCACCACCAGGTCTTTCTGCCCCGCCTGTTCTCCCAACCAGCGCGGCTTGTCCTGCACCTGCCGGCAGTCAAACACCTGGATCGCGTTCGGCCGCCAGTCATCCAAAATCAACTGCAGACTTCGCCGCCCGTTCCACTCGTTGATCGCAAGCTCGCCCACCAGATCCAGCCGCTGCCATTGATTGATCAAATCGGCTTCCTCACCGCGGCGAAACGCGATGCCCGCCAGCTTCGCGCTCCCTTTTGCAACCTGCAGCTGCAGATGTTCTCCCGTTTGCCCGACCGAACGGCAGAGTTCCAGATCCAATCCGTTCAGTTGAAAGCGAGGGCTGGGATTGCCAAAACCGAACGGCGCGAGCCGCTCCACCATTTCAACAAACTCGAAATCGAGCGAAAGCAAGTCCACTTCCGCGTCGATGTCAATTTTCGGAATCAGATCCTCCGGCGCCAATATTTCCTGCGCAATTTGATTCATACGGGTGCGCAGTTCCCCGATTTTGTCCGCTTCAATCGAAAATCCGGCCGCCATCTTGTGTCCGCCAAAATGCTCGAACAGTTCCCGGCAGCCGTTCATCGCATCGTACAAATGAAACCCGTCGATGCTGCGGGCGGACCCTTTGCCCATTCCATCGCTCAGCGAAATCATCAACGTCGGGCGGTAATAGCGTTCGACAAGGCGGGACGCGACGATCCCGATCACGCCCGCGTTCCACCCTTCCTTGGCGATCACGAGCACGCGGTCGTTCAGCCATTCGGGATGGGCCTCCACCTCGTGCACCGCTTCTTCGAACATCTGCGTACTCAGATCCTGCCGCTCCTGGTTGCGTTCATTCAAAAAACGGGCGAGTTCCCAAGCGCGCGCCTCATCTTCCGTTGTCAGCAGCTCGACCGCATAGGTGGCCGAATCCAACCGACCCGCTGCGTTGATCCGCGGGCCAAGTGCAAACCCGACGTGACCCGCCGTAATCACTTTTCCCTGTAAGCCGCTTACCTCGATCAGCGCCTGCAGGCCGAGGCGGGGACTTTGATTGATCCGTTCCAGCCCGCAGCAGGCAAACAGGCGGTTTTCATCGACCAGCGGCGCCAGGTCGGCGATCGTCCCGACGGCTGCCAGATCAAGAAACTCTTCCGGCAGTTTGCCCAACAGCGCCTGCGCCACTTTGAACGCGACGCCCACACCGGCCAGCATTTTGTCGGGATAGCGGCAGCCCGGCTGCTTCGGATTCAAAATCGCATAGGCGTCCGGCAGCACATCCGGCGGAGTGTGATGGTCGGTGACGATCAGGTCGAGCCCCAACTGATTCGCGATACGGGCTTCCTCGACCGCCGCAATTCCGTTATCCACCGTCACCACCAGTCGAAAGCCCCGGTCTTTTGCCTGCACCAGAGCGGGACCGTTCAGACCGTACCCCTCTGCAAACCGATCCGGTATGTAAAATTCGACTTGGGCTCCCAGTTGTTTCAGCGCCAGGTACATCAGGCTGGTCGACGTCGCTCCGTCCGCATCGTAGTCTCCGTATACCATGATCCGCTCGCCGCTGGCGATCGCTTGTCGGATTCGTGCCACCGCTTTTTCCATGTCCTTCATCAAAAACGGGTCGTAAAATCCGGACCGGTCCGGATTGAGAAACCGCCTTGCGGCATCGGCATCCACAATTCCGCGGCGGACCAACAGCCTGGCGATCACCGGCGGCAGGCCAAGCTGTTCTGCCAGCCTGCCGGCCAGTTGTGCGTCCGCCTCGGCGAGCAGCCACCGTTTCGTCTGTTTCATGCAGCGCAAATCCTTTCCCCAGCTCGTGTTCTGCAAAAAGACCAACAAGTCCGCCTTGTTGGTCTTTCCTATCTGGCAAATTGTCCGCTTACTTCGCCGCCTCTTTCAAACTGCGGGCCCGCCAAGTCACCCACAGCTGCGAAGCGATGAAAATCGACGACATCCCGCCGATGACCAGGCCGATCAACAGCGCCAGCGAAAAGTTGCGGATCGCCTGCCCGCCCAAGAGCCACAAGGCGCCTGCCGCAAAAATCACCGTCAAAATGGTGTTGATCGAGCGGTTCATCGTCTCCCACAGCGATTGGTTGACCAGATCTTCCAGGTCGCTCTTGGTTTTCACTTTCGCATATTTCATCTTTTCGCGAATCCGGTCAAAAATCACGATCGTATCATGAATGCTATATCCGACGATCGTCAGGACCGCGGCAATAAACGGCAGGTCGATCTCCAGCTGCAGCAACGCGAAGATCGAGACCACCAGCAGCACCACTTGCAGCAGCGAGATGACACCGGAAATCGCGAACCGGTATTCAAACCGGATCGCCATATAGACGATAATCCCGACCGAAGCGGCCAGCAACGCCCAGAACGCTTTCTGCGTCAATTCGCGCGCCACGCTCGGGTCGACCGACACGATTTCCGGGTCGAGTGCGTTCGGGTACTTGCTTTTCAGTGTCTGTTTAATCGTCGCTTCCTGTTCTGGGGTAATCTTTTGCGCCAGCCGGATGACGGCCGTCTCCCCCTGGTTGCCCGCCGACGTCACATGTGCCCCGTGCAGCCCCATCTGGTCAAACAGATTGACCACTTCAGAGCTGGAGAATCCGGGCCCCAGTTGCACCTGCACGCGCGTTCCCGCTTTAAAATCGGTCCCGAGATTCAACCCCATCGTCAACATCGCGACCATGCCGGCAATAGCCAACACGATCGAGACGAGAAAGAACCATTTTCGCTTGCGTACAATATCAAATCGTCTCATTGCGCCTTGCCCTCCTTGGGGGCTCCAAACCACCACGGATTTTTCACCAGATTCGACCGCACGAGCAGCAACAGCATCCAGCGGGACAGGAGCACCGCCGTCAGAAATGACGCCAGTATGGAAATGATGTGGGCGATCGCAAAGCCGCGAACCTGACCGGAGCCGAACCACAACATGATGGCACCCGCGATCAGCGAGGTAGTGTTGGCGTCGATGATCGTCGGCAGCGACCGTTTCTGCCCCATGATCACGGCCGACAGCAGCGTCTTGCCGGCGCGGAATTCGTCTTTCATCCGTTCGTACGCGATGATGTTCACGTCAACCGCCATCCCGACGCCGAGCACCAGCGCCGCAAGTCCCGGCAGCGTGAGCACGATGTCCATTCCCCGGAACACCGCGACCAGCAGATACATGTACATCAGGAGCGCGATGTTGGCGATCAGTCCGGGCAAACGATAGACGACGAGCATGAACACAAAAATCAGAATGAACGCGATGCCCGCCGCGTACAGCGTTTTCTGCAACGCCGCCTGTCCCAGCGTCGCCCCGACGGACATCGACGACAGTTCCTTGATCGGGTAGGGCAGTGCTCCGGCGTTCAGTAGCGTCGCCAGTTCGTTGGCTTCTTTCGGGCTGGCCATTCCGTTAATGACCGCTTTTCCGTCCGAAATGACAGCCTGGATAAAAGGTTTCGAAAGCATTCGGCCATTCAACCAGATTCCCATCTGTTGACCGAGGTACTTGGTCGTCACATCCTGCAATTTTTTCGGATCTGCAAACTCGACCGCCACTTCCGGCCGCCCCGTGTTCGGGTCCTGCTGATAACGCGCATTCGGTTTCAAATCGGCCCCTGTCAGCAGTACGGTCTTGTCGTCCGGCGCACGAAATTCCAGTTTCGCCGGCTCGCCGAGAATCCGCTTCGCTTCCTCCTGGTTCTCGACCCCGGCCAACTGGACGCGGATCCGGTTGGTCCCTTCGATCGTGATGTTCGGCTCCCGTACACCGAGCGCGTTCACCCGATTTTCCAGGGCCCGTTGCGTAGCCAGCACGCCTTCCCGCGTAACCGGTTGGTTGTCCGCGGGCAGCACCTCGTATAACACGTCAAATCCGCCCTGCAGATCGAGTCCCAGCGGGATGCCGTCCCACAACCGCTTGGTGGTCATTCCCGCCAATCCGGCAAACAGTGCCAGCACGATCAGGAGCGTAATCAGTTTACTCCACTTCATAATGGCCTCCTTCAACGACTGCTCAGTCAATAGCTTCAGTATACGGCTTGTCCTTCAACAGTGTCAATTTACCCCTTTGTACGCTTCCAGCATCGCCCAATTCATGTATTTGTTCGCTTTCAATGACAAAATGTCGTTGACGATCTTGTGAAGGGGAGGCATTTCCTTTTTGTATTGGCTGGAAACGCACTTCCAGATGTCCGCTCCCTCCACGTGATAGCCCAACAGCCGAAACTCCTCCGCTTTCGAATGGCACAACTGCTCGATCATGGCAGACAATTCCTTGTCGTCCAAAGGGAATGCCCCCTTTTGAAGTCGCTTGTATCGCTTTTTTCTAATTCGATTTTTTTGAAAAAAATCCTGCCGCTAATTTTGGGACTAACCCTGCACCTGTCCGCATAGGTTTGGTAGAGAGACTCTGGACAGAGGGGACGGCACTATGAGCAAACAATCATTCCTGCATGGGGCGATGGTTCTGGTCCTTGCCAGCGTGATCACCAAAATCATCGGGATGGGGATGCAGATTGTTCTCAACCGGGTGATCGGACCTGAAGGAATTGGGCTGTTCCGCATGGTGTTCCCCATGTTAATGATGATTCTGACCTTGTCAACCGTCGGATTGCCCACCGCAGTGTCAAAAGTGGTGGCGGAAGCGATCGCCGTCGGCGACCGCCGCAAGGTCAAGCGGGTGATGGGGTTTACCACCGTGGTTGTGACTGCATTATCCACTTTGTTGACGATCGCACTGCTCGCATTGGCACCGTGGCTGACTCAGCACGTGCTGACCGATTCCCGCACGTACTACACCGTTTTGGCGATGGCACCGACGATCCTGGTGATCTCCTGGTCATCCATTTTGCGCGGCTATTTTCAGGGCATTCAAAATCAGACCCCGCCTTCCGTCGGCTGGATCCTGGAAACGGTCGTCCGCTGCAGCCTGACGCTCGCCATCGTGTATGCCTGCATGCCCGACCTCGTGAAAGCGTCGGCAGGAGCGATGCTCGGCGTATTGGCCGGTGAATTGACCTATCTGGCGTACATCGCCTTCTGCTACTGGCGAAAATACCGGTGGCAGCGGATCCCGATGCCGCCCATGCCGCCGGGAGCACAACCGGAATCCTATGCGAAAACGATCCGCTCGCTGTTTGAAGTGGCGGTGCCGGTGCTGGTGTCGGGCGTGATCGGCTCGTTTGTCTACTGGCTGGAAACGCTTTTGATCCCGCGCGCTTTGCTTGCATCAGGGCTGCTGAAAGAAGAAGCGACCGCCGCATTCGGCCTGTATTCCGGCTACGCGGTGTCCTTGCTTGTATTGCCGACCGTCTTCACATACGCGTTGGCAACTACCCTGGTCCCTTCCATCTCGGAAGCGGTCGCCCTCCATCAACCGATGCTGGTGCAGAGAAGGCTGTACCAGGCATTTCGCTTCACGGCGATGATCGGGCTGCCATCATCCGTCATTTTCACTCTGTTGGCGACCGAACTGTCGACAGCGATCTACAACACCCCCGACGCCGGACCGATTCTGGCGGTGATGGCGCCGGTCGGCTTTTTCATCTATTTGAAATCGCCCCTGTCCGGCATTTTGCAGGGAATGAACAAGGCGGGGCAGGCGATGGCGTACTCGATTGCCGGTTCGGCGATCAAACTGGCGATCATCTACTGGTTTGCATCGAAACCGGGAGTCGGAATCATGGGGGTCGCCTGGGCGGTCGTCGTATCGAACGTGGTGGTCTGCTGCGCGTACTTCCTGGCAGTAACGCGGCTGATCGGCTTCTACATCGACCTGGTCGACACAATGAAAATCCTGATTTCCACGCTCGTCATGTCGCTGATCATCATCCAGGCAAAAGCGGTCAGCGCCGGCATGAGCGCCAACTACACGGTGATCTTCAGCATCTCGATCGGCATGGCGGTGTATCTGATGCTGTTGTTCCTGTTCCGCGCGCTGTCGCTGCACACGGTGCGGCGAATTCCCTATGTGGGACCGGCGATGGCGAGAGTGTTGCAGTGGATTCCGTTTGTGAAATAGGTACAGTAGCAAGGCTCCCGCAGACGTTCGCGGGAGCCTTGCTCACACCCTGACCAGCCGTGCATTTTTCCACAATCCTGAGATAACAACGACAATCGCGAGCAACAGCGGAATTGCCAGATCGGCGTAGGGAACCAATTGCATGAACCGGTGGGCGAACTCGTCTTCGACGATCAGGCTGCCGCCGGTCCAGGCGATCATCGACGCACCCGCATAGCTGATGACAGGGTACCGGTCGATCCACTGCAGGAGCAGCCGCGATCCCCAGATGATCAGCGGGATGCTGACGAAAAATCCGGTGATTAGCACCCACACATTTCCGTGCGCCGCCCCGGCGATCGCCAGGATGTTGTCGATTCCCATCACCGTGTCGGCAATCAGGATCGTTTTCAGCGCGCTCCAGAAATTTTGGCCAGCGTGTACAGGCCGGTGCCCGTGATTTTGCACGAGCAACCGGTACGCGATCCACACCAGAAGCAGCCCACCCAGCAGTTCCAACAGCGGAATCCGCATCAACTGGATCGCCACGACGGCCAGCGCCGCCCGGACGACAACGGCCCCCATCATTCCCCAAAACACCGTCTTTTTTCGCAGACGGTGCGGCAGCCTCCTGCAAGCCATCGCGATAAAAATCGCGTTGTCCCCGCCGAGCACGATGTCAATCAGAATCACGTTGAAAATCGGCCACACCAGTTCCAATTTTTTCGCTCCCCCTGCCTGTCCGCTCACATCCACTTTCATGTATATGCAAAGGGAACCGTTTGGAGCACTCGCTGTGCCGGGGGTTCGGCAAAGCGGAACTTCGGGCTTCGCATGTCAGTTCTCCCGATCGCTCTGCTCTGCATCCTTTCGGTCAAAGTACATGCGGCCTTTATAATCGATGCTGCAGAAGAAAATATCCTCGATCCGATCGTATCCGTAGTGGCGGATTTCCTCTTCCAGCCACGCCCGGTCAAAGCCGATCGCCTGCAGATTGCGTTCCATTGGCTTGCCGTCGACGATCAGCGCCAGCGGCATGCGAAAGCGGCGGGTGGGCAGCCCGAGATCGCCGCGCGTCACCGGCAACGCTTCCTCTTTCGGAAACACGGACAGTTTGCCTGTGGTCTCGAGAATGGCAAACTCCACATCGCCGACATGCGCGACATTTTTTTCCCGCAGTTGAGTTAACAGATCGCTCATGGAATAGCGGGTTCGGCGCATCTCCGCATCGTCGATTTTTCCGTTGCGAATCAAAAACGCCGGCCGCCCCTCGATCAACTCGCGAAACCGGTGGCTTTTCAGCGAGAGGAAGGAAACCAGGATCTGCAGCGTCACAAGCAGGCTGACAATGTAAAATCCGCGCCAAAACGGCTCTTCCAAATCGAGCGAAACGGCCGCCACTTCCGCGATCATGATCGACACCACCAGATCGAACACCGACAATTTTCCAATTTCCCGCTTGCCCATCACGCGCAGGGCAATCAGCACAAGCACGTAGACGATCATCGTTTTCGCCGCGAGCCGCAGCACATCGGCTACCCCATGTGAAATCCCCCTCACGGCCCATTTCATCCAAGTAGTATGACTCAAGGGACGAGTGTTCATAACGCCTGTTTTGCCTGAATATGAATGAACTAACAAGTCGGAGGAGGAATCGTGATGAAGGGGAAATCGTTCAGTGACATGGCACCGCAGCTCGGCGGCGCACCTGTGCTGCATGGATTGATTTATGCGTACGCCGTGGCGTTCGGCGCGATACTGCTTGCTACCGCGCTGATCACCTGGACAGCCGTTCCGGAAAGCAAATTGCCGGTGATCACATATGCCATCAACCTGGCCGCCGTGGTGATCGGCTCGTTCGTTTCCGCCCGCCGTTCTGGCGAAAAAGGCTGGTACTACGGCGGGCTGACAGGCCTGTTTTATTCGGTGTCGATTACGCTCCTCGGCCTGATCGTCGTGGCAGCATCCTTCACGTTGCATAATGTGATCCAGATTGTCCTGTTGTCGGCAATCGGCGGATTGGGCGGTATTATCGGCGTCAATACCCGGTCGCGGCGTTGACGTCCCGCATCGTTCCACCTGATAAAGACCTGTTGGCTCAGCCAACAGGTCTTCCGGTTACTCGTTCGTGTTCCCATTCGCCGGCTGCGCCGCCGATTGTTTGACGCTGCCGATAGCGGAGCGTTCGAACTTGATGCGCGTGTTCTCCGCCACCCGCAACGTGACGGTGTCATCATCCAGTTCGGTGATCGTACCGTGCATGCCGCCGATCGTTACGACGCGGTCGCCTTTTTTCAACCCGGCGAGCATCGCGTTCCGCTCTTTCGCGCGCTTTTGCTGCGGGCGGATCAACAGGAAATAAAAGATGAGAATCATCAGGAGAAAAGGTAACAGTTGGTAAAGCGTCTGCTGCACGTTATGTATCCTCCTTCGGGCTTGTCCGCCCTATGTGATGTCTTCATACCCGTATTGGGAATAAAATTCCTTCTTGAATTCTAACAAACGATTCTCCTCGATGGCAAGCCGAATCTTTCGCATCAGGTCGACAAGAAAATACAGATTGTGATAGCTCGTCAGGCGCAGCCCGAAGATCTCGTCCGCCTTGATCAGATGCCGGATGTAAGCGCGCGAATAATTGCGGCACGTGTAACAGTCGCAGTTCGGGTCAAGTTTTTCCCAGTCGCGGACGTACGTCGCGTTGCGGATGACAACCTTGCCGATGGAGGTCATGCAGGTTCCGTTACGGGCAATTCGCGTTGGCAACACGCAGTCGAACATATCAATCCCGCGAATCACCCCTTCAAACAGATCATCAGGCGAGCCCACTCCCATCAGATAGCGAGGTTTGTCTTTCGGCAACAGCGGTGTCGTGAACGCGAGCACATCGTACATCAGCGGTTTGGGTTCCCCGACCGACAAACCGCCGACCGCATACCCCGGAAAATCGAGTTCCAGCAGCTCCATCACGCTTTGTTCCCGCAGATCGCGTTCCATCCCGCCCTGCACGATGCCAAACAGTGCCTGGTCGTGCGGCCGCCGGTGCGCCTGCTTGCAACGCTTCGCCCAGCGCGTCGTCCGTTCCAGCGAATCTTTCAGGTATTCCCGTGTCGCGGGATACGGCGGGCACTCGTCAAACGCCATGATGATGTCGGCACCGAGCGCATTTTCCACTTCGATCGCCTTTTCCGGCGACAAAAACAGCTTTTCCCCCGACAGGTGCGACCGGAACTCGACACCTTCCTCCGTAATCTTCCGCAGATCCGACAGGGAAAATACCTGAAACCCGCCGGAATCGGTGAGGATCGCCCGATCCCAGTTCATAAACGAATGCAGCCCGCCCGCTTCCCGGACAATCTCATGGCCGGGCCGCAGAAACAGGTGGTATGTATTCGACAGGATAATCTCTGCCCCGATCTCTTTCAGCTCTTCCGGGCTCATGGCCTTCACCGTCGCCTGCGTGCCGACCGGCATGAACACGGGCGTCTCGATCGTTCCGTGCGGCGTGTGCAGCCGACCCCTGCGGGCTCCCGTCTGCCTGTCGGTCGTCAACAGTTCGTATCGCACAGCCATCTGCTTTCCCCCTTTTTCTGTCAAATGATCAACATCGCGTCCCCAAACGAGAAAAACCGGTACCGCTCCCGCACCGCTTCCCGATACGCGTGCAACACCCGTTCGCGGCCGGCGAGCGCCGACACCAGCATGATCAAAGTCGATTTTGGCAGGTGAAAATTGGTCACCAGCCCGTCGATCAGCTTGAACTGATAACCGGGATAGATGAAAATATCGGTCCAGCCGCTCTCCTCGCGCAACCCGGAAGCAAGCGCCCGCTTATCGATCGCGTCTGCCTGGCAGCCGCTGCGTATCTGCTCGCTTTCCCCAGCATCGCCGCTGCCGTTCAAACCGCTGTCCATCCGTTCTGCCAGCCGGCTGCCGACCGTTTCCAGCGTCCGGCAGGCGGTGGTTCCAACCGCAATCACGCGGCCGTCCCGCTCGCGCGTGTCACGGATCAAATCGGCTGTGGCTTGCGGAAACTCGTAATACTCGGCATGCATCCGGTGGTCTTCCACCCTGTCGGCCGACACCGGCCGGAACGTTCCCAACCCGACATGCAACGTGACAAATCCGATGCGGACCCCTTTGTCACGAATCTGCTGCAGGAATTCTTCCGTAAAATGCAGTCCGGCCGTCGGCGCGGCAGCAGACCCTTTTTTCCGTGAAAAAACGGTCTGGTAGCGCTCCGCGTCGTCCAGCCGCTCGTTGATATAGGGCGGCAGCGGCATTTCGCCCAGCCGTTCCAGCAGCTCAAAAAAGATCCCCTCGTAAAAAAAACGCACGACCCGCCCGCCCTGTTCCGTCGTATCGAGAATTTCTGCCCGCAAGAGCCCCTCGCCAAACTCCACCCGGCTCCCCGGTTTCAGCCGTTTTCCCGGGCGGACCAGCACTTCCCACACATCCGGCTGTTTTTCGTTCAGCAGCAAAAACTCCACCCGGGCGCCCGTATCCGGCTTTACCCCATACAGCCGGGCCGGGATCACCCGGGTATCGTTCAAAATCAGGCAATCGTCCGGCTGCAAATAATCCAGCAAATCGGTAAACATCCGGTGTTCGATCCGGCCCGTTTTCCGGTGCAGCACCAAAAGCCGCGATGCGGTCCGTTCCGGCAGCGGATGTTGGGCGATCAGTTCCTCCGGCAAATCAAAATCAAACTCTTCGACTCGCATGGTCCTCTCCTGCTCCTTCTTCACTGTGATCGGTTGTCGCACGCAAAAAGGCGTGCCGCATAGCGCGATCCGGCAGCTTGCTGCCGCGACGCGACTTGTACCACTTGGGTGCACACGCCCGCAAATCTTGATTTTCGTATTAGTGTTACAATGTTGGCGGACACTTATAACTCTCCCCGCCACAGGAAACACTCTCAAATTCGACAGGCAGGGCCGATCTCCTGCCGGCAATCTGCAAAAACAAAAAAGACAGGAACCGATCCGGGCGGATTTCCTGTCAGTCACTCCTGCCCTCCTTGCTTCTTTCCGTCCAAGTCAAGCAACGAGGGGAACGGGATCACCAGTCTGAAAATGTTTGAGCCGGTCTCTTTGTCCCCTTTTTTGTCCTTGTCCTTTTTCTTGTCGTCCGATTTGTCGTCCGATTTTTTATCGCCTTTCTTGTGTTCATCCTTCTGTTCGCCATCTTTGGATTTCTCTTTTTCCTTGTCCGTTTCCCGATGGATGATACGCGGCAGCTGCGGTTTGGGCAACAGGTGATTCCCTTGCGAGCCTTTTCCGCTCGCCGGATTCGGATTCGCGGCGTCGCCCGGCTGACGGGTGGCAGCCTTCGCTTTTTGTTCCTGTTCTTTCAATAGTTCTTCCAGCATTTTGTCTCCAGTCATGTTGCGGACCAGTTCCTCGATGCCGGCGCCGTGCTTGACGGCAACGGACGACACCGATTCCTGCTTCAAATCATCCAGGCTGATCTCCAGTCCGCTCGCCTTTGCTTGCAAATACACGGCGTATTTTCCAGGAGACAAGCCGAGCGCTTTCGCTTCTTCCCGCACGCTGTCGGATACCAGCACCCCGCCCACACGTGCAGCCATTCCTTTTTGCTTTAATGTTTCCCGCACGGATGAGATGACTGTTTGCTCCAATCCCGCAATGTCGAATTGGACCGTGCCTGCGTTCGATGCGGTAACCAGGATTTCCCCGTCCGGTTTGACAAACCCCTGTTTTGCCGCTTCTGCCGCGAGTTCGTTGACGGCTGTTTCAATTGGTTTTCCTTTCAATCTGAGATGCGCGATAAGCTTTTCCGCGTCAGCGTTGAGAGGGGTCGCTTGTACCACTTCCTTCTCTTTATCAACCGCCAATTCAAAACTAGGGTTGATATCGATCGCCACGTAAGCAAACACCTGTTCGGTTCGAAGCCAGGACATTGATTGCCAAATGCCGATCGTCAAGGCAAGGGAAGCGGCAAGCAGGCCGATTTTTCGCCAGGCGACAGACAGTTTGGCAGGTAGGTTCGGGTATTCGACCTCTTGTCCGATCTGCATCCCGTCCTGCAACGGGATCCGAAGAAACTGCCGGTCGGGCGTCAAGATTATCGCATGGGAGCCAGTAAGTTTCATGATTACCCCTTTTTGTTTTTGCATGACTGCCCACCTTCTCATCCTTGAATATAATCCTGGAGCATCTCAAATTCCCCAATTAAAATCAGTGAGATTGCGATAATGTATTTGCGTTGCCGTTCGACCGTTTTTCGGCTGACGGAAATGCGCGAACTCAACAGCTTCAGTGGCAGCGATTTCTTCTCCAACAAATAGTCCCGCAGTTCCCCGTCATTCGCGATGATACGGGCCACCTCCATCGCATTCTGGCGGGCGTCCGCATGTTTCGGCGAAAGCTCGACCAGTTCTTCCAGACTGATGTCAAATTCAGCCAACCATTCGGTGAACCGGAGGATCTCCTCCTGCCGACTCTCCGTCTCCATCTGCTGCAAATGCAGATCGATCGATTTCTGGACTTCCACGTAATTGACGACATGGTCTTCCTCGTCATCCATATCGAAATCGCTGAACGGAATATCCTTCGTCCGGGTGGCCTGGGAACGGTAAAAATCGATCAGGCGCCGTTTGATCACCGTATCGGCAAAACTCAGGAAATTGCCTCGTTCTTGGTTGTACCGGTCGATCGCCTCATTAAAAGCAGAAAGCGCAATGCTGAACTCATCGTCCACCCCCGGCTCAATGTACCGGCCGGTGGCCTGGGATGCGCTTTTGGCTATAAACGGAATGTAATTTTCCAATAGGCGGTTTCGGACGTCAGAGTCGCCTTGCCGGGCCTGTTCGACCCATTCGTTCACGTCGGCGTACTCTTCCGTTTTCTTGCGACGGAACGGTAAGATCGACACCCATTCCACCTCGCTTGCTATAAATTTCGAGGCCGGCCAGTTTTTTGTGGGGGGCAGCGTTTTATTTGCGAAAGTAGTTCCATAAGAACATTGCCAAGGTCAATGCCAGGCTGATCAGGATGCTTGTCGTGATAGGAAAATAGAAGGAAAAATTCTCCTTTTTGATCACGATGTCGCCCGGCAGCCTTCCCAGGTGGCCCAACCAGCGGCCTCCGATTTGCCAGATGAAAGCGAGAACAAGAAACGCAACTCCAATCCACAAGAAAACCTTAGTTACCGGATTCATTCGGAGCAGTCCTCCCAAAATGAGCATACGCGTTACGGGTTACCATACGGCCCCGCGGAGTCCGCTGCAAAAATCCGATTTGCAGCAGATAGGGCTCGTAGACATCCTCAATCGTATCCGGTTCCTCTCCGATCGTCGCCGCGATCGTGTCCAGTCCGACAGGGCCTCCGTCAAATTTGTCGATGATCGCCAACAGCAGTTTATGGTCGACCTGATCCAGCCCCAGGCGATCGACCTGAATCTGCTGCAGGGCATCGGCCGCAATCGCTGGTGTGATGATACCGTCTCCCCGCACTTGCGCGAAATCGCGCACCCGTTTCAACAGGCGGTTGGCCACCCGTGGGGTGCCGCGCGATCGGCTGGCGATTTCCGCCGCCGCCTCCGGCAAAATTTTGACTTGCAAAATATCGGCCGCCCGCAGCACAATCCGGCAAAGATCCTCGGTCGTGTAATAATCGAGGTGGCTGACGACGCCAAACCGGTCGCGCAGCGGAGACGACAAAAGCCCTGCCCGGGTGGTCGCCCCGACCAGCGTGAACGGCGGCAAATCGAGCCGCACGGAACGGGCGCTCGGCCCTTTTCCGATGATAATGTCCAGCGCAAAATCTTCCATTGCCGGGTACAACACTTCCTCCACCGCCCGGTTCAGCCGGTGAATCTCATCGATGAACAGCACATCGCCGTGCTGCAGATTGGTCAGTAGGGCGGCCAGATCGCCGGGACGCTCAATCGCCGGCCCGGACGTGATGCGAATGTTGACGCCGAGCTCATTCGCAATGATATAGGACAGCGTGGTCTTGCCGAGTCCCGGCGGACCGTACAGCAGCACGTGATCGAGCGCTTCCTTGCGCATTTTTGCAGCTTGAATGAACACCCGCAGATTCTCTTTCACGCGGTTCTGCCCGATATATTCTTGCAAATAGCGAGGGCGGAGCGACTCCAAAGCTCCGTCCTCCCCCATATAATGTGCGGCTATCACCCGTTCTTCCATGACCTCGCTCCTAACAATCACCCACGAAAGTGACGATGGTCTTCGCTGTTGTGCCCCGAAACCGATTGTCTGGCGCGGGGCCAATCTATTTTCTTGCGAGCAGTTGCAAGGCTTGCTTAATCAGCGATTCCAACGGAATACCGTCCTCTATCTCTTTCGCAAGCGCCCGTACGACTCCGCGCGCCTCTTTTTCATTATAGCCGAGGGCCAGCAAGGCATCAAACAGTTCGCTGTCGCCTCGCGCGAAACCAGCTTGCGCATGCTCGGAAATCCCGTCAAATCCCGGCAGGCGCAGATCGTCCAGTTTGTCCTTCAGTTCCAGAATCATCCGCTGCGCCGTTTTCTGGCCGATGCCCGGCAATTTTTTCAGAAAATCAATCCGTTCCTCCTGAATCGCCGCCACGACATCGGCGATCGGCGCCGATCCGACGACCGCCAGCGCCCCTTTCGGCCCGATTCCCGACACGTTCAGCAGGCGGACGAAGAGATCCCGTTCCTGTCTGGTTTTAAACCCGAACAGCACGATGCCGTCTTCCCGCACATGCTGATGGGTGTGCAGACGCTCCCGGGAACCCGCCTGCATCGAATAGGCGGTTGTGCCTGACACGAACACCCGGTAGCCGATTCCGTTCACATTCAACACGACCTGATCGATCGCTACTTCTTCCACAATGCCTTCGACAAATGCGATCACGGAAAACTCTTCCTCTCCACTTGCGCCCGAAACGGAGCGATATGGGCATGCGTGATGGCGACCGCCAACGCGTCAGCCACATCGTCCGGCTTCGGCGGGTCCGGCAGCCCCAGGAAGATGCGGACCATCTCCTGGATTTGTTGTTTGTCCGCCTTGCCATAACCGGTGAGCGACTGTTTCACTTCAGCCGGCTTGTACTCGGCCACCTGCAAACCGGTTTTCGCCGCCGCCAGCAGCGCAACACCCCGTGCCTGGCTAACGCCGATGCCAGTTGTCACATTTTTGCTGAAAAACAGTTCTTCCACCGCCAGCGCAGCCGGCTGCCGGCGGCCGATGATTTCCAGCAGCGAGTCGTGGATTTGCAGCAACCGTTGTTCCAGCGGCAGTTGTTTGTTCGTCTCAATCAGCCCAAATTCCAGCGGTCGTATTCGATTGCCTGACAGTTCGATGACCCCGTAACCCGTCCGGCCGTAGCCGGGGTCAATCCCCAAAATGCGCATGGACCCCGCACACCCTCCCCTATCTATTCGCCATACGCTGCCGATTACCTACCTGCCCGCCGCCGGCCAGCTGCAAGCACACCCCGGTCTCCCACCAGGCTCACGCCACATCCTTGGACATGTCCGCCGCCCCCTGACCGCAAGCAATACGTTATCGCAAACACTCTTGCAGCCGTTTGATGATTTCCTCCCGGTTGAGCCGTTTGCCGATCAGCACCAGCTTGTTCTGCCGGGGCTCCGTTCCCCAATCGCCGCCCGCCACCGCCTGGCTGCGGTCGCCCACCAGGTGGAAGATCAATTTTTCGTCATAGCCGTCGATCCAAAGGATCCCTTTCCCGCGAAAAATCCCTTCCGGCAGGTTGCCCATGAACCCCCCCAGCTTGTCGTAGTCAAACGGACGATCCGACGCAAACGATACAGAGGAAATCTCGTCGTCATGCAAATGGCTGGCATGCTCATGCTCCTCGCCGGCCGCGCAAGCCGGGCAATCATCGAGCAGCGGCAGCTCCGGTTTCTTCGGGTCGGCCGCAAACAAACGCTCCAGTTGGAACATCCCAACGTCGAGCAGCAGCCTGAGATCGACTTTCGCATGAGCCGTTTGCAAAATCCGGGCGGACGGGTTCAGATCGCGGATTTCCTCCTGGATCTCGGCGATTTTTTCCGGTGTGACCAGATCCGTTTTGTTCAGCAGCAAAATGTCGCCGGCCAGGATCTGATCGACAGCCGTGCCGCTCAACTGCAGATTTTCGGAAAATCGGCTCGCATCGACCACCGTCACAATGCCGTCCAACCGGACCTGCTCACACAGTTCATCCAGCAAAAACGTCTGCGCCACCGGCCGCGGATCGGCCAGGCCAGTGGTCTCGACCAGCAGATATTCGGGCCGGTCCGGTCGCTGCAGGATTTTCCCGATCTCCTGCTGCAAATCCTCCCGCACCGTACAACAGATACAGCCGTTTGCCAGTTCCACGACTTCCTCATCGGTGCCGACGACCAGGTGGTGATCGATCGGGATTTCACCGAATTCGTTGACGATTACCGCCACCCTCAGCCCGTGATTTTCCTGCAAAATATAGTTCAACAACGTGGTTTTTCCGCTGCCCAGCGCCCCTGTCAAAATGGTCGCCGGAATCCGCTCGTCGACTGGATTCATCGATATCCCCCCAAAACCGGTTGTATCCTCTGCAACAGTATACCATGAGACATGGAAAAACCCTTCAAGTTTGTCTCGCCTTGGCACAAACTTGAAGGGTAGCACGATCACGCACTTTTGCGTCTTCCTCTTCTTGGAATCCTTGCGGATTTCGCGGCACACTTCAAAGCCGTCCATGTTCCCCAGCCGGGTGATGCCTTTCCTACTCGATCCTCTCCAACTCTTCCTCGGAGATTTCGAAGTTGGCGTACACCGCTTGCACATCGTCATGCTCCTCCAACGCTTCATAGAGTTGGAGCATTTTCTTCGCGTCCTCGCCGTGCAGTTCGACTGTATTTTGCGGCACAAATGTGACGGTCGCCTCCTCGAATTTGACTCCCTGACCGGCGAGCGCCTCCTGCACCTGCGCGAAATCTTCCGGCGACGTGGTGATTTCGTACCACTCCTCCTCCGAGGAAAAATCGGCCGCACCCGCTTCCAGCGCCAGCATCATCAGATCATCCTCGGAAAACGGGCAGCCTTCCTTCGCGACAGTCAGCACGCCTTTGCGTTCAAACATCCAGCTGACACAGCCGGTCTCGCCCAAGTTGCCGCCCCGCTTGGAAAAAATGTGGCGGATCTCGGCGGCTGTCCGGTTGCGGTTATCGGATAACAGTTCCAGCATCACCGCGACACCGCCCGGACCGTACCCTTCATAGACGAGTTCCTCATAGGTAACGCCCGGAATGTTGCCGAGCGCCTTGTCGATTGTCCGCTGGATGTTATCGGACGGCATATTGGCTTCCCGCGCTTTTTCGATCGCCATACGCAGCCGGAAGTTGGTGTCGGGGTTGCCGCCGCCCGCCCGCGCCGCGTTGAAAATCTCCCGCGACAGTTTGGTGAACAGCTTGCCGCGAATGGCATCCTGCTTGCCTTTTCTATGTTGAATGTTTTTCCATTTGGAATGTCCTGCCATTCTGATAACACCTCACAGATCAAAGTCCCCTTTTCCAAGTCTAGCACAGCCGTCAAAAAACGGTCAAAGCCCTGCCGCCAGCAAGATTTCCCACCACAGCCAGCCGTTTCGCCGATCCCGTATGACAGAAAAAATGGGGCTCCCTTCAGCGAAGAGATCCCCTTTTTCGTCACTTCACAAACAATGCGTTCATTTCCTTCGGTGCCGACGGCGGCAGTTCCCGCTTATGCTGGCTGCGGGCCTCCATTTCCTGGATCCGTTTTTTGACGTCCGCCGGGATCTCAAATCCAGCGATGTAATCGTCGATGTCATCGTAGCGGAGACCCATTTCCGCTTCATCCGTTTGACCGACGTACAGCCCCGCCGACGGCGGCTTTGTAATCACCGCCTCCGGGATGTTCAGGTAGCGGGCCAATTCCCGCACCTGCCGCTTCAACAGCGAGCTGATCGGCAGGATGTCGACTCCGCCGTCTCCATATTTGGTAAAATAGCCGGTGACCGTTTCCGCCGCATTGTCGGTTCCCACCACCAGGTAACCGCGTTCCTGCGCCGCCAGGTACAAACTCGACATCCGCAGCCGCGCTTTCAGGTTGCCGCCGACCAGCGGATGCGGCGATTCCCCCACCAGGCCGCTCAATTGTGCCGTTTTCATCATCAGATTGAAGGTTTCCGACAGGTCGATCACTTTATAGTCGAGCCCGATCGCTCTGCACACCATTTCGGCGTACTCCCGGTCTTCCGGAATGCTGTTGCAAGGCATGATCAAGCCGAGCGACCGGTCCGGGAACGCCTTCTTGCAGAGGGCGGACACAACCGCGCTGTCGATCCCGCCCGACACTCCTACGACGACGCCGTTCGCTTTCGCTTCCTCAATCTTGTGGCGAATCCACCACACCAGATTGTCGATCGTGTAATACGCCACCCCGGCTCGGACATCGTCGACCGGTTCGGTCTGCTCCCGTGGAATCGGGATTTTCCCTTTCAAAAAATGGGCCCCCGACAATCTGCAAAGCAGGCTGCCGTCGGTTTCGCCCTGCACGAGTCCGTAGCTGGGGCTGAACTGACCGGCGATTACCTTGACCACTTTTTTTCCGTCCATTGCTAGCCGCCCCTTCTATCGATTTCTTTCTTCAAAACTCCTGACGACAAAAGACAGAGGATCTTTTTCAGTATAACGCGGTTCAGCGGAAAAACAAAGAGAGGGTGAGGCGTTCCAAGCAAATTCTCCCCCTTCAAGCGAATGCACCCCCTGGAACAGACCGGCATCAAGGGTGGTTCCCAATGCCTGTTCCAAGGGGTGCACATCCGATCCTGTCGCGCGGGTTCGCTGTTTCGCGCCGTTATTCGCCAGGCTTCTCCGGTTCCCGCTGCTGCGGCATCGCCGGGAACGATTTGTGCCAATCCTGTGCGGATTCCGTTTCGCGCGGGACTGCGGCAGGCGGCGGGTACATCGCAGGCGGCATCACGGGCGGACGAGGCACTGCACCTGGCGTCGGCGCGACCGCTGGCCCTGCCACATACGGAGCGGGAAATGTGGGCACCATGTGCGGTCCCGGATAAGGATACCCCGGATAGGGATAAAGATTGCCAAACTCATCCATCAGGAACGGGTGAGTTCCCGGCGGACACAGACTGTACACCGGCAGCGGACAGGGAATCGGATGCACAGGTTTGGGCAGGACAGGTTTCGTAACAACCGGTTTCGCTTTTGGTGGTTTCACTTCCACTTTGACAGGCGGCTGGATCACGTAATACGGATGATAATCGAGCATGATCGGATGATACTCAAGCGTCATCGGATGATAATCGAGCATCATCACATCTACGTCCTGATGATGGTAATGATGCACCGGTGCAGGCATTGGCGGCAGCACAGGCTTTGGAGCTGTCACGACCTCTTTTGGCGCCGTCACCATCGGTTTCGGCATCATCAGTTTCTCCTTCGGGTGCATCGGTACGCTCTCCGGGGGGATCGGCATCCCAGGACCCGTTGCGTGCATATCCGGAATGTTGATCACTTGCCCCGGCATGATCAAGTCCGGGTTGGCGATTTGCGGATTGGCCGCGATGATGCTGGCGAGCGAATGCCCCGTTTTTTTGGCGATCTTCCACAAGGTGTCACCGCTCTGCACAACATATTGATGCATTTTCATCCCCTCCGACATTGAAAATGGGTTGAACGGCGTCTCCCGTACCTCTGACAGCACGCCCGCATCGGCTTTAACCTCTGCTGAGGGCGGCGGTTCGGCCGGGTTTTCCGTCTCTGTCGGCACGTGAACGGTCATCCCCGGATCGATTTTGTCAGGATCGGTGATTTGCGGATTGGCTGCGATTACGGACGCAAGGGGCACTCCGTGCGCCTTGGCGATTTTCCATAACGTGTCGCCCGGTTGAACCACGTGAGTCTTCAAGCCATCGTCCTCCCCTGGGTCGAATATCACTTGCAGTATATGCGCCCTGCAGGCATTTGCCATGAATTCGGTAAAAATAGGCACCTATCCAAAACACGGCAAGCCCCGCCGAGTGGGAAGCAGGAATTATGACCAGTCAGTCGAAATAGATAATGGTTTCAGAAAATTGACGGTAATGGGGGGCGCTTATGAAGCGGTTATTCAAATGGAGCGCTATCGTACTCGTTGCGCTGCTGGTAATCGGGCTTGCCGGCGGCGGCTGGTTTGTCAGGCGCAGCATCCCGGTCATGCAGGGCATCTCCGAACCGACCGGCGTTCGCCAGGCAGTGAAAATCTACCGTGACGAGTGGGGCATTCCCCACATCTATGCGAAATCGCTGGAAGACGCATTTTTCGCGCAAGGCTACGCGCAGGCGCAAGATCGCCTGTTCGAAATGGATCTGTCGCGGCGAGCGGTGCAGGGCAAACTGTCGGAAATCCTCGGTGAAAAACTGCTCGATGCGGACAAATTTTTCCTGGCGGTCGGTTTCTACCGCGCCGGGCAGGGGAGCGAACAGGCACTGACCCCGGAATTTCGCAACTATTTGCAACGGTATGCGGACGGAGTGAACGCGTTTGTGGCGCAAAACCGCAGCAAGCTGCCGCCTGAGTTCACCCTCCTCGGCTATGAACCAGAGCCGTGGACGCCAACCGATTCGCTGGCGATCGGCAAATACATGTCGTGGGTGCTCGGCGGCAACATGGAAACGGAACTGCTGCTGATGGCGGCGGTTGACAAACTGGGAGAGGCCAAAGCGAAAGAGATTTTCCCGAGCGATCCGAAAGACGGCGCCACCATCATGCAGGAAGCGTGGCGCAAAGCGGGCGGCACCGCGCAGGCGGCCGAGCAGCTCCTCGCGCTGATCGGCCAGACCGGACGCAAACAGGCGGGCATCCCAGGTGTTGGCGTGGGCAGCAACAACTGGGTGGTCGGCGGTTCAATGACAAAATCCGGCCTGCCGATCCTGGCGAACGACATGCACCTCGAAATCAAGGCCCCCTCCATCTGGTACCAGAACCATTTGCATGTGCCGGGGGAACTGAATGTGACCGGAGTGATTTTTCCGGGTGTGCCGGGCGTGGTGGTCGGCCACAACGATTCGGTCGCCTGGGGAGTCACCAACGTCAATCCGGACGTGCAGGATCTGTACATTGAGAAGCGAAATCCGAACAATCCCCGCCAGTTTGAGTTTCAGGAAAAATGGGAAAATGCCCAGGTATTTTCCTATGACATTCCGGTCAAGGGAAAAGCGCCCGTTCCGTTTGAAGTGCTGGTCACCCGGCATGGTCCGGTCATCTCCGACGTGTTCAAACAGTCGGCGCCGCTGGCCCTCAAGTGGACCAACCATCTGCCGACGACCGAACTGCAGGCGATCATCGGGTTCGACCGGGCAAAAAATTGGCAGGAGTTCAAACAGGCGCTCGACCAGTTCAAAGTGCCGGCCCAAAATTTCGTGTTCGCCGACAAGCAGGGAACGATCGCCTACCGCGCCAACGGGCTGATCCCGATCCGCGCCAAAGGCGACGGACTGCTGCCAGTTCCCGGGTGGACGGGCGAATACGAATGGATCGGCTATATTCCGTATGACCAGTTGCCGACCGTCGTCAACCCGAAACAGGGATTTATTGTGACGGCTAACAACAAGGTGATCGACGACCAGTACCCGTATTTTCTGACGCATGAGTGGGCCCCGCCGTATCGGGCGCAGTCGATTTTCGAGTCGCTGAACGGAAAAAAGGATCTCACCCTGCAGGATGTGGTGTCGATCCAGAACAATTGGAACAATCTGCAGGCCCGCAAACTGGCTCCCATCTTAAAAGAAGCGCTCGGCCAGCAGAATGGGTCGGGAGAAACAGAGCGGGCGAAAGCGCTGCTCCTCAAATGGCTGGACGGCAACCCGCAGGACAATCCGAACGAGCCGGGGCCCACCATTTACCACACTCTTTATTTGAAAATGTTGAAAAACACGTTTGCAGACGAGCTGGGCGAGCAGCTGTACAACGATTTTCTTTCGCACGGCAACGCCGTCAATACGATGGACCGCTTCCTGTTGGAAGGGTCCTCCTGGTTCGACGATGTGACCACTCCAAAACAGGAGGACCGGACCGCCATCATCCTGAAGTCGTTTGACGACGCGGTTGCCGATCTGGGCAAGCGGCTGGGGAAGGACCCGGATGGCTGGACATGGGGCAAACTGCATACGATCACGTTCGATCATCCGCTGGGCGTGCAGGCGGGGCTCAACCTGATTCTCAACAAAGGGCCGTTTGGCATGGGCGGCAGTTCGGTGACGGTCGGGGCAGCCTCCTATCCGCTGAAACATCCGTACGAGGTCACATCCTCCGCCCCGTGGCGGTACGGAGTCGATCTGGCCAATCTGAACCAGGCGGTCGACATCCTGTTTGGCGGCAGTTCCGGCCACCCGTTCAGCCAACATTATGACGACCAGATCGACAAGTGGCTGCAGGGCCAGTACAAAACGATGTGGTTTAGCGACGAGGATGTGCAGCGGGCAGCCGGCGACCGCGTGCTGGTGTTGCGACCG
Source organism: Effusibacillus pohliae DSM 22757 (assembly GCF_000376225.1). Classification (NCBI taxonomy): domain Bacteria; kingdom Bacillati; phylum Bacillota; class Bacilli; order Caryophanales; family Alicyclobacillaceae; genus Effusibacillus; species Effusibacillus pohliae. The sequence continues at coordinate 557 of NZ_AQXL01000101.1, read as the reverse complement.
TAAAAAGCCTTAAAAATGAGGGAGTACACAGATTGCACATCTCACTGTGTACTCCCGAACAGTTTTATATCGTAGCTTTCCAACCGATCTTTGAATTCCTGGGGCAACAGGAAGACCCTTGTTGTCATAAAACAGATAATATTGGTTGTTTCGCTCAAACAAAAACATTTCGGCCCGTGTTTGCTTCTTGTTATGCTCTAACATCGCTGGCGAAGTGGACAGAACAATCTTATACGGGAAATTTTCAACTTTTGGCTCCTGAACTTGCTGGGCTTTCGCCATGAGTAAGCCCAATTTTTTTGTCTCTTCCTCCCCAAATGATTTCAGCTTTTCAGAGAGAAGTTATCTCCCCTATGAAAAGTCTCTATAATAATTTAGCAATAATAATTGTGACACCACCATACATTTGAGGTCAAGTCCGGATTTTTGTGTAAATTCTTTTTGGGTTGGAGTTTCTCTGTCCATGGCTTTGCCCAGGCTGAATTGAACCGCATCAGGAGAGATTCGTCAAGGAGAGCACTTGACCAACCTCTCCTGATGCGGTATGTCGTTTGCTA
>NZ_AQXL01000100.1 GCF_000376225.1 Effusibacillus pohliae DSM 22757 | reverse complement strand
CGAGTCTACTTGATTGCCATGTGCCAACATGCCGACGCATGGTTGGAAGAAGCAAGAAAAGCGAACCTTCCTTCACTGGACGAATGGTTTGCAAGCCAATTAGCTGCATAGTCACAGGCCTTTTCCATATTTTTTAAAAACCCGATATTGTCGGGTTATTTGGCATGCCCATTTTTTGAAAATGGCTTTCCAAGGTTAACAAAATAGGCGATTTTTGACCCATTCACCCCTTGTCCAGACTCGGATTCATCTCTCTAATTCCGAGCTACTATTGGAGAGGCTTTTTTGCGCACAGACGCATCTCTAATTTTCTTTTCTCACGAGCAGCGAGCAGCACTCCACATGAAACGTATGCGGGAACATATCCACCGGCTGCACCTCTTGCGTCTCATAGCCCCGATCCTCCAGAAAGCGCAAATCGCGGGCCAGCGTGCTGGGGTTGCAGCTTACGTAGACCACTCGCTGCGGTTGCATGTCGACGATCGTTTGCAGCAACTTCTCATCACACCCCTTGCGCGGTGGATCCACCACTACCACATCGGCACGCAGCCCCCGTTCTGCGTACAGCTGCGGAATCACCTGCTCCGCTTCTCCCGCCAGGAACTCTGCGTTCATGATACCGTTGAGCTCGGCGTTCCGCTGCGCATCCTCGATCGCTTCCTCCACCACTTCCACCCCGATGACCCGCTTCGCTCGTCTCGCCAGGAACAGCGAAATCGTACCGATCCCGCAATACGCGTCAACCACCGTTTCGCGTCCCGTCAACTGCGCATACTCCAACGCCTTGTCGTACAGCACCTGGGTCTGGATCGGATTCACCTGGAAGAACGATCGGGCCGAGATGAAAAATCGGACATCGCCGATCCGATCCTCGATCCCATCCTTTCCCCACAGTGTGATCGTATGCGGCCCAAAAATCACATTCGTGACAGCGGTATTCACATTTTGCACGATCGACACCACGTGCGGGATTTCATTCCGCAGGCGGCGGATCAACTCGTCCACCCGCGGAATGTTGCGGCCGTTGGTCACCAGCACCACCATCGTCTCCCCGGTGGCATACCCGACCCGCGCCACGATATGGCGAACAAGTCCCTTATGCCCTGTCTCGTCATATGGCGGGATCCCGAGGTCGGCCAGCGCCCGCTTGACTGTGTTGACGATCTCGTCACTGTAAGGATGTTGGATCGGACACCCTTCCATATCGATGATCTCATGCGTTCCCGGCGCGTAAAAGCCGGCTACAATTTTGCCGTTCACAAGCCCCACCGGCACCTGCGATTTGTTGCGATACCGCCACGGCTCGTCCATGCCGAGCGTCGGGTGCACCGTCACGTCCTCCAGCTTGCCGATTCTTGTTAACGCATCGACCACGGTCTGCCGTTTGTGAGCGAGCTGCGCTTCGTACGTCATGTGCTGCAGATGGCAGCCCCCACACCGGTGATAGAGCGGACAGGGCGGTTCCGTCCGCTGTTCAGACTGCCGCACAATCTCGATCAGCTTCGCAAACCCATAGTTCTTGTTCACCTTCGTCACTTTCGCTTTGACCCGTTCCCCGGCAATCGCGCCCGGCACAAAAAGGGTATAGTCCCGATACCGTCCGACCCCTTCCCCCTGGTGCCCCTGGCCGGTCATGTCGAGTTCGATCAGTTGATTTTTCTGAACCGGAACATTCGCCATCAGTTTTGCCATTGATCGTCCCTTGCCTTCTCCAAAATTCGGTTGGCCGCCCGATGCGCCTCCTCCCGCCACTCCCCGATCCTGACAAGCAGCATCGCATCTCCGCCGCCCCGTACAATATCGCTTTGCTCGATTTCAAAAATCGCATCAGCCGCCCCCCGCCCCAAATGAGCAATCGCGCGCACATCGGAGCGAACCGATGCATCCGCCTGCTCAGCGATTCTCTCCACAAGCCGCAGCACTTTCACCAGCCCCGATGCGATTTTGGCAGGCGCCGCGACCCGCTTGCGGATACACACGGGATCTTCTTCCTCCCGGATGATGCTCGCCGCATCCTGTACGTCTTGGTCGGCAAAACGAAGCAGTCGTTCGGTCCACTCCCGGAACTCGTCCGCCATCCCTCGCCACTCCTCAGACATACCCGGCACCGAATGGTGTTCCGAAACGCGCGCCACCAATTCCGCCAGACTCGCAAGCATAGCCCCCACCACGCCGATCACCGCACCGCCGCTCGGACTCAGGATGGCAGGCCGCGCCACTTCCTTGCAAAAATCAGCCAGTGGATACTCCACATAACGCTTGTCCATGTGAACCATCTCCATCCGCACAGCCCCTTCGCTTCCCTAGTATACACCAAACGGATCCCGTTCTCCCGTAGTCTCCCGCCAACATGCAGAAGGATGGGATTCCCCATCCTTGTTTCTGCTTTCTTATGTAGTTCCCCCGATTTCCTTGACCGCTATCATTCGTACAGGTTTGGCAGTGTATGCTCCCGCTACCTGATCCTCTCTCAACACACCCTGCTTGACAAGCTGTTTGATGTTGGCGTTGTTCGGATTGGAAACGAACAGACGCCACTCGTCGCTTGGCAGTAACGGATACACCTTGCCCAGATCGAACGAGCCGCGATCCTGCTCATACACTTTCAACCGGTAGGCGCCAAATGTCTGCTCGACCGGTTCCGGAAACTTGTCCAACAGGATCCGCCGCATCTTTTCCAGTTCCGCCTCGATCGATTTTTTCAATTGATCCAGCTCATAATATCTGGCCAGAAAATCCTGCATGTCGATCCCCCCGACTGCACCAGCAACGGCCGGCGGCGTGCTTGCGTAAGGAACGCATCGCAGTCGAGGAGATCCGACTGTCCCGACACCGGCGGCCGCCATTGATTCCGTCATCTGTTCTGTAAAGATATGTATGTCGGAGGGAGGCGATTCTAGAACTAGACCAGCACCTGCAAATGGTGTTTCAACACGCGAAATTCCTTCGGCAGCAACCCGCCGTATTCCCCGTCGAGATTCAAATCGACATGCTCGTTCGACGACACTTTCAGCCAGTCGGCCTGAAAATACAGCACACGCTCGTTGTGGACATGATCTCCCCGCAGCGCCTGCGTCGCCAGGCGAATCACATCCGGAATCTTCGTATGCTTGACGATAATCACGTCAAACAGTCCGTCGTCCAATTTTGCTTCCGGGGCCAGCTTCTCGAATCCGCCCACCCGATGCGAGTTGCAGATCAGGCAGAGCATCGCCTTGCCGCTGAATCCGAAATTGGTCGCCTCCACTTCCAGGGGGATCGGCCGCAGTTGTGGGATTTTTTCCAACCCTTTCATGTAATAGGCGAGCTGGCCGAGAGCGGTCTTCATTTTGCTGGGTACTTCGTAGGTGATTTCCGTTATGCGGCCGCAACCGGCAATATTCACAAAAAAATGGTCGTTCGCCTGCCCGACATCGAGCGGCCGAACCTGGAGCTTTGCCAGCTGTTTGGCGGCTTCCACCAAATCGCGCGGCAGCCCCAACGCCCGCGCCAGATCATTGCTGGTGCCTGCTGGCAAAATGCCCAGCACCGGCCGTACAGCGACAGACGCCAAACCGTTCACCACTTCGTTGACCGTGCCGTCACCGCCTGCCGCGATCACATAGTCAAAGCGTTCTTCGGCCGCCTTGACGGCCGCGTGCAGCGCGTCGTCAGCCCCCTTCGTCATATGGCAGGATGTTTCCAGCCCCGCCGCCTCCAGGATATCAAGGATTTCCGGCAGGTGCTGCCGCATCGTTTCTTTGCCGGATGTCGGATTGTAGATCAGCCGGGCCCTCCGCCGCATCTTGGCACCCCCCCATCGATCGCTTGGAGATGACTTTTTCTCGGATCCGCTGCGTGCATCACGTCACTTTCGTGGGAATAGAATCGGGCCCCACCCACGGTGAGACCCAAGGAATCGAGCAGCCACAACGGACGCCGGTGGCAACGCGCGGGAATCCCTTACCGAATTCGCTCCAAAATCAGTTTGTTGACGATCTGCGGGTTGGCTTTTCCTTTCGTTGCTTTCATCACTTGCCCGACCAATGCCCCCAGCGCCCGCTCTTTGCCCGCTTTGTAATCGGCGACGGACTGCGGGTTGTTGGCGATCACTTCTTCCACGATCTTCGCCAGCTCTCCCTCATCGGAGATTTGGACAAGCCCTTTTTCCTGGATCACCGTTTCCGGATCGGCACCGGTGGCAAACATCTCTTCAAACACAGTCTTCGCGATCTTGGTGGAGATGGTCCCTTTGTCGATCAGGCCGATCAGCTTGCCGAGGGCGGCCGGTTTAATTTTCGAATCGGTGATGTCAAGGTCCGCCTCGTTCAGATGGCCCAGCAGTTCACCCATGATCCAGTTGGATGCGGCTTTCGCGTTGTCCGTATGTTTCATCGTTTCCTCAAAGAAATCGGAGATCGCCTTCGACGAGGTCAACACGCCTGCATCGTAGGCAGGCAGCCCCAGTTGTTCCACATAGCGCGCCTTCCGTTGATCCGGCAGTTCCGGGATCGTGTCCCGAATTCTCTTCACCCAATCCTGGCTGATGTTCAACTTGACCAGGTCAGGTTCCGGGAAGTACCGGTAATCGTGCGCTTCCTCTTTCGTCCGCATAACGATCGTCTCGTTTTTTACATCGTCCCAGCGCAGCGTTTGCTGCACAATCATGCCGCCTTCGCTCAATACTTTTGCCTGGCGGGCTTGTTCGTATTCGAGCGCGCGTTGCACGTTGCGGAACGAGTTCATGTTCTTCAGTTCCGTTTTCGTGCCGAACTCTTTTTGCCCGACCGGCCGCAGCGAAATATTCGCGTCGCAGCGCAGCGAACCTTCTTCCATCTTCACGTCGGAGATGTCGCAGTATTGCATGATCGCTTTCAGTTTTTCCAGGTAGGCCCGCGCTTCTTCCGGACTGCGAATGTCGGGCTCCGAGACGATTTCGATCAGCGGCACGCCGACCCGGTTGAAATCGACCAGCGTATGGGTGCCGTCGGCGGCGTGGGTCGATTTTCCCGCATCTTCCTCGAGGTGGACACGGGTGATCCCGATCCGCTTCGTTTCGCCGCCCACTTCGATTTCGATCCAGCCGCGCTGGCCGATCGGTTGATCGTATTGCGAGATCTGGTACGCTTTCGGCAGATCCGGGTAGAAATAGTTTTTGCGGTCGAATTTGCTGATCTCCGCAATCTCGCAGTTCAACGCGAGTGCCGCCTTGATCGCCAGTTCCAATGCCCCGCGATTCAACACCGGCAATACGCCGGGATGCCCCAGGCAGATCGGGCACACGTTGGTGTTCGGCGGCGCCCCGAAATGGGTGGAGCAGCCGCAGAAAATTTTCGATTGTGTCTTCAACTCGACGTGCACTTCAAGACCGATGACCGTTTCAAATTGCGTGGCGGTCGCTGTTGTCATGCCCGTACACCCCCAACCAACGCAGGACGCAAGTTCAGATTTGCCTGTTGCTCATACGCGTGTGCCACTTTCAGTACAGTCGACTCGTCAAACGCCTTGCCGATAATTTGCAAGCCGACCGGCATTCCCTGCGCCAGTCCGCACGGTACGGAGATGCCCGGCAGTCCGGCCAGATTGACAGGAATCGTGAAAATGTCGTTCAGATACATCGTCATCGGGTCGTTCACCTTCTCGCCCGCCTTGAACGCGACAGTCGGGGCGGTCGGGGACACAACGACGTCAAACTTCTCAAACACCTTGTCAAAATCTTGCTTGATCAAAGTGCGCACTTTTTGCGCCCGCAGATAGTACGCGTCATAGTAGCCGGAAGACAGGGCGTAGGTACCGAGCATGATGCGGCGCTTGACTTCCGGCCCGAATCCTTGCGCACGCGTTTTCTTGTACATGTCAATCAGGTTTTCCGCATCTTCCGCGCGGACGCCGTAACGCACTCCGTCGTAGCGCGCCAGGTTGGAGGACGCTTCCGCCGGGGCGATCAGATAGTAACAAGCAATCGCATATTTAGTATGCGGCAGCGTCACCTCTTCCACGGTTGCCCCTTGCGACTCCAGCAGCTTGATTGCCTCTTTTACGCGTTCCGCCACTTCCGGGTCGAGCCCTTCCGCAAAATATTCCTTCGGCATCGCAATCCGCAAACCTTTGATGTCGCCGGTCAACGCGGACAGGTAGTCGGGAATCTCGACGTTCGCAGAGGTCGAATCAAGCTTGTCATAGCCGGCGATCGCCTGCAGCACGATCGCGGTGTCTTCCACATTGCGTGCAAACGGCCCGATCTGATCCAACGAGGAAGCGAACGCCACGAGTCCAAAGCGGGAGACCAACCCATAGGTCGGTTTCATGCCCACCACACCGCAGTAGGAAGCAGGCTGGCGGATCGAGCCCCCCGTATCAGAGCCGAGCGAGAAAGGCACTTGCCCGGCCGCCACGGTAGCCGCGGAGCCGCCGGAGGAGCCGCCCGGGACGCGGTCGGGATCCCACGGATTTTTCGTCGGGAAAAATGCGGAGTTCTCGTTGGAGGAACCCATCGCAAATTCGTCCATGTTCGTTTTGCCGACCAGCACATACTCCTGTTCTTCCAGTTTCTTCACGGCTGTTGCCGTATACGGCGGTATGTAATTGGCCAAAATCCGGCTGGCGCACGTCGTCTTGACGCCTTCGGTACACATGTTGTCCTTGATTGCGCCGGGAATGCCGTATAACAGCGGAAGTTCGCCTTCCGGCAGCTTGTCCAGTTTTTTCGCGTGCTCGATCGCCTGTTCGGCGGTCACCGTCAGGTATGCTTTGATCTGTTCGTCCGTCTCCTCGATCCGCCGGATCGCCGCTTCCGCCAGCTCCGACGGCTTGATTTCCTTGCGGCGGATTTTCGTATGCAACTCGCGGATCGATGCGTCCAGGATGCTCATCGTTATCCCTCCATCACGGCCGGCACGCGGAACTGTCCGGCATCCTTGTCCGGCGCGTTCGCCAGCGCCTGTTCATTCGTCAGCCAAACGCGTGACTCGTCTTCCCGCATCACGTTTTCCATCGGCAGCACGTGGCTGGTCGGTTCGACATCTTGCAGGTCCAGCTTCTGCAATTCTTCCGCATGCTGGAGGATTTTGTTCAACTGTTCGGTAAATTGTTCCATCTCGTTATCGCTCAGTGCAAGCCGCGCCAGATTCGCGACATGCGCCACATCTTTCGTTGTAATGGACATCTCCCACACCTCCACACGTCAAACCATTTCCTGATTATAGCATAAAAAAGACCCCGCCGCCAGTTTCGGGGTCTACATCCATTTTTCCGCCCAGTCCTGAATTGCTTGCACGACCTTTTGCAGGTCCTTGCCCTTTTCGGTCAATTCGTATTCGACCCTCACCGGTGTCTCAGGATAAACATGCCGTGCCACGATACCGGCAGCTTCGAGTTCTTTCAGCCGTTCGGTCAGCATTTTATCGCTCATTTCGGGTACAATTTCTTTGATGTCGCGAAACCGGCTGGGTCCGCCCAGGAGCACCCGAATCAGCAGACCGGTCCAGCGCTTGCCGAGAATTTCGATGGCTGCTTCATACTTCGGGCACATCGTAGTGTAATCCATCCTGCGACACCCCCTTTCTGTTTGTAATAATAAACCCTTGACAATCGGAAGTCGACATCTTTATTATACTGTAACAAAGTAAGTAACATCAATTTTTATAATAACGACAGAAAGAGGTGAATGCGATGATCCGCATCATTCGCTCCGACGAACGCTATCTGGCGGAACATGGGTGGCTGACCAGCCGTTTTAGTTTTTCCTTCGCCGAATATTATGATCCGAAGAACATCCGATTCGGTCCGATGCGCGTGCTGAACGACGACATCATCCAGCCCGACTCCGGCTTTGGCATGCACCCGCATTCCGAAATGGAAATCGTCACGTATATGATCAGCGGCGAACTGCTGCATCAGGACAGCGCCGGCAACCGGGAAGTGCTGCGGGCCGGCGAGTTGCAGCGGATGTCGGCAGGAACCGGCATCTACCATTCCGAGACAAATCCGTCTGCCGAGCAGCCGGCCCACCTGCTGCAAATGTGGTTTTTGCCCGACACGCCCCGGCTGACTCCTTCCTACGAACAGAAAGGATTTCCGCGCGAAGCGAAAATCAACAAACTGCTGCCCGTTGTCTCGAACCGCAACTATGACGGCAATCTGCACATTCATCAGGATATGACGATCTATCTGTCGATTTTGGAAGCAGGCAGGCAGATCGCTTATCAAACGGAGGCCGGCCGCCGCACCCATCTGTTCGTGATCGACGGCCAACTGACCTTAAACGGCAAGGAAAAAATGGATCCCGGCGACGCCGCCCGCATCGAAGGCGAGACCGAGCTGGCATTGGCTGCCGACTCCGGCGCCGAATTCATGCTGATCGACCTGCCGTGACCGGCACTGCCGATCTCTGCAAAATCACGCTTGCCCACAACAGATTCTACATTTGTTCAGCCCCTTGTTCATAAGGTTTGATCAACCCGTACAAAGTGCGCACAGTCGGCACCTCGACTCCCGCCTGCCGGGCGAGCCGCACCGCGGCTCCCTGCAGGCTTTCCACTTCCAGCGGCAATCCCTTGCGGAAATCCTGATGCATCGACGAAGTGGAGCCCTCCGGCAGCCGGTACATATTGTCCATCACCTTCTCAACAAACCGTTCCGGCAGCTGTACTCCGTGCGCTAGCGCCAATCCCCACATTTCCGTTAACGTCGAACGGAACACTTCCCGCGTCGCTTCATGCATCAACACCACGTTGATCGGCAGCCGGCTCGCCGTCGTGACACCGGAAAACGCCGTAATAAACGCATATTTGCTCCACATGTCGCTGCGGACATTTTCGCTCAACTCGATTTGCATATTCGCGCCAGCGGCCACTTCCATCAACCGCCGGCAAAACGATTCCTGCTCCGGGTGCAAAGCACCGAATACGATGTGATGCATCTGATTCGTATGCAAAATCCGGCCATCCCGATCCAGCGTCGAGATGATCTGGCAAATGCCTCCCAGCACCGCCTGTTCGCCAAACTCCCGCTGCAGAATCGCAAAGTGCTCGACGCCGTTTAAGAGCGGCAAAATTTTCGCACCCTTTTCCAGTAAGGGGCGGATTGACTCGATCGCCTGCGGCAAATGATAATTTTTCACAGCCAGAATCACCAGATCGCACGCCTCGATTTGCTCTGCAGCAAGCGCCAGTTTGGGAGTCAACCGGGCGCTGCCGAACGGGCTTTCGATGACCAATCCGACTTGTTTGAGCTGCTCCGCCCTTTTTTCGCGGACGAGAAACGTTACATCCAGCCCCGCTTCTTGCAACCGTCCGCCAAAATACCCGCCGACCGCACCTGCACCCACGACTGTTACATTCATACCTGCCATCCTCTCCGTTTCAAAAAATGGTAGTATGGTACGCCAACCAATCCCGATGAACCAAACAACGATCAATTCTCATTATCCCTGAACTCGCGAAAAAAGTGGAGGGAAAAATGGAACGTGTGGCCATGCCGGTGTCATCGCATATGTCGTCATTTCCCGGGAAGTATCGACACCGTATGGGAAAATCAGGCGCAACAGCCGTCATATCGGGGAAAAAGCGGATCAGACCTCTCAGCCGGGAAATTGTCAAACGTCAGACCTGTCAAAATCGCCGCCAGCCTTGCGGAGAGCAAACCGATTTGTCGCACGGTGTCGAGGATTTTCGTTTGTTGAGAGGAAAGGGGCAGGAGAAATCAGGAAAAGGATACGAGTGATCATACGACTTGGCGGTAGCCTCCGTCTCTCTCAATCTGACGCCCGATGACTCCTCGAAACGGGCCAGACTGCACAGGAACGGAGGCGCGATCGGCAACCGGGAATCCGATCAAAGAACCGCCAGCGTCACTCCGAGCCGGCCACCACTTGCCCTGTCCAGCCCAACATGCCGCCCTGCAGATTGAACAGCTTGTCAAATCCGTGCTGCCGGAGCAATTGGCAAGCCATCACGCTGCGGCGGCCGCTGCGGCAGATCACAAGATACGGCTTTTCTTTGTCCAATTCAGCCAGCCGCCCCTCCAGTTCGCCGAGCGGAATCAGCACCGCCCCAGGAACATGGCCGTCCCGGTATTCTTCCGGCTGTCGCACATCGAGAATCACCAATTGCCCGTTCCCCTTTATAAAATCGGGTGCCTGCTCACCTGTCACATTGATGTATCCGCGTTCATCCATCCGTTTCAGCCTCCTGCAACAAAATCAGGGGCGACAGCCCCTTTGTCATTATAAGGGGCATCCGTCCGTTTTGCCAGCGGCGAGTACGCTTCCGCCGCGCTCTGTTGAGGAATTGCCATCCGCAACCGGTGAATTTTTCGGCAAAGTGTGCGATAATGAAGGATATTTGATGTTCAATCCGATTGATGGAGAGGAGTTTTTTCAGTGAATAAACTTCTTTTGCCGATAACACTCGCTTTCGCGCTGGCCGGCTGCTCGCAAGCCGCGACGCCCGGCAACGGGCATGAAACCGGTCACTCGGTGGAAGCGCATGGGGATATTCAGGAGAAAACTGCTTCCGTCGAACAGCTTCCGTCCTTTCTGAAAAGCATGCCGGAACAAACGCAGCAAATTTATACGCTGGCTGCGAAAAACAGCGCATTATTGCAGAACATCCCTTGTTATTGCGGTTGCGGCGACTCGGTGGGACATAAGAGCAACGCCGACTGTTTCGTGAAGGAAGTCAAGCCGGATGGCATCGTCTGGGATTCGCACGGCAGCAAATGCGGCGTTTGCATGGCAATCGCGATGGAATCGGTGAAACTGCAGTCCGAAGGCAAATCTCCGAAAGAAATCCGCTCCTACATCGACTCCAAGTACGGAGCGGCAGGCGCCAAGCCGACACCGACACCGATGCCGAACTGATTGATCGAAAAATGAGCTCCCGCGCAGGAAGCTCATTTTTCATTTTCGCAGCATGTCGTATTTTACCGGTTCACCAACACCACGATGATTGACGCCAGCGAGAAGCAGATCCCCAGCAGGTAGAGGAACGCCACCGCTTGAATCTGGGTCATGCCGGAACGCATCAACTGGTGGAATGTATGGGCTTTGTCCGCTTTGTGCAGGGGCCGGTTTTCCTTCAGCCGGCGAATGGTGACATAGAAGAAGTCAAAAATCGGCACGCCAAGCGCCAGTACGGGAACTGCCACCGATACGAGCGTCGCCGCCTTGAACGCCCCTTCGACAGCGATCGCCGCCAGCGTGAATCCGAGGAACGTAGCCCCGGAATCGCCCATAAAAATCCGCGCCGGATGGAAATTGTGCCGCAAAAACGCAAGCGAGATGGCGATCAGTGTGGTGGCAAACATCGCGCTGTCCGTTTGCCCCTTGAGGATCGAAATAAACAACAGCGTGGTCGCCGAGATGGCCGCGATACCGCCGGCCAATCCATCGACTCCGTCAAGAAAGTTAAACATGTTGGTAATGCCGACCACCCAGAGGATCGTTCCGATCACCGACAGCCAATAATCGAATTGATAATAGCCTGCACCGCCGCCAAACGGGATGGTGATTCCCTCGATCCGAATCCCGAAATAAATCAGGATCGAAGCGGCCAGCAGCTGCCCGATAAACTTCGGCAAGGCGGGAAAATCCTTGCCCCTCGTTTTCGCATAATCATCGACCAATCCGATGACAAAAATCACCAAGGCGCCCAACGCCAGCCCTATGTACTCGCGGTCAACCTCGCCCATCAGCATGGTTGTGACAAAAAACCCGACGAACATTGCGGCCCCGCCCAGAAGCGGAATCGGATCCCGGTGGATTTTCCTTTGATTGGGAATGTCAACAAACCCTGTGCGCAAGGCAATGGCGCGCATCACGGGAACCAACGCATAGACGATGAAAAAGGCAAGAGTAAACGTCAACACGTGCTGCATCGAAGCCTGGCCTCCTACGTCGGTCTGATAATCCCTACCATTATATCAAACAACCCGCGGGGATTGAAGTAGTTATATTTTCAATATGCCCAACATATGCTCTACCATCCAAAGCCTTGTTTCCATGAGGAGGTGAGATCATGAGCGCCGGCGTGATTGTTGGAATCATTACCATCCCTGTTATTTTTTTCCTTGGCAGATACTCCGCCCGCTACAAATTCGTTCGCGTACGTCCCCGTTACCGTCAAAACGTCCGTGAATTCATCAGAGGCAAGTGATGTTTGCCGAGTTCCTGCCAGGAAGTCGGCTTCGAACCTGCCGTGGCATTGATGCGCGCTTCACTTGACACTTCCGCTTTTTGTTTCCTACAATGACAGGGAAACAAAGGGGGAGTGCAGGATGGATGCGGACAAGTTCCTCCGGCAGCTGAAGGAACAAGGGTTCAAACTGACCGGAAAAAGGCGTGCAATCGTCGAAATTTTGCTCGAACAAAACCGTTATATATCGGCCAAGGAACTGATGGAGAAACTGAAAGCAGTCTATCCTCACATCTCGGTCGATACGGTGTACCGCAACCTGAATCTGTTGAAAGAAGAGAAAATCATCGAGGAGTCGGAGTTTGGCGAAGGCGGGTCACGCTTCCGCATCCGCTGCTCGACTGATCACCATCATCACCTGGTGTGCCTCGCCTGCGGCCGCACGCAAACGCTGCATGAATGCCCGATGGATCTGATGCGATATGTGCCGGAAGACTTTCAGGTTGTCAGACACCGGTTTGAACTGCTCGGATACTGCCCCGATTGCAAAACAGCTGCTCCACACTAGGGGCGGCTTATTTATTCCCCGATGGCGGCTAATTCCGGGTCCCCGCCGAAGTAATCGGAATTGTCTACGAAGCTTTTCGTCACTCCGGTGGGGTTACAGATATGCCTCCAGCTTCTGCCGCTTTAATTCCTGGATCAGATCCTTGATATGCTGCGAACGGTACTTGGAGCACACCAGCGTAATATCTTCCGTATCCACGATGATCATATTTTCGATGCCGAGGGTGGCGATCAGTTTGCCGCCGACGCTGTGAATGATGCAGTCATGCGTATCCAGATTGATCACATTCCCCTGGATCACATTGTCATACATGTCCCGCTCGGAAATTTTGTCCAGGGCTCCCCAACTGCCCACATCGTTCCAGCCAAAATCGCAAGGAATCATATGGATGTTGTCCGCTTTTTCCATCACCCCGTAATCGATCGAAATCGCCGGCAACCGAGGATAGACCTGTTCGATCACAGCTGTTTCTTCCCGGCTGCCCAGCGCCGGCCGAATCGTTTCCAATCCTTTGTGCAAATCGGGCAGAAAGCGGGCGATCATCCGTTCGATCGTATCCGTATGCCACAAAAACATACCGCTGTTCCAGTAGTAATTCGGCTGCCGGATGAAAAACTCGGCTGTTTCGCGGTTTGGCTTTTCCAGAAACCGTTCCACCTTGTACCCAGAGAAAATCCGATCTTCCGTCCGCATTGACACCTGCATGTAGCCGTAGCCGGTTTCCGGGTACGCCGGTTTGATCCCCAGTGTGACGATCCCTCGCGTCGCCCGCAGTACAAGTCTCCCCTCCTGAATGCTGTCGACAAATGCCTGTTCATCGTCCACGTAGTGATCGGCCGGAACGATCAGCAACTCGCTGTTTGGGTCACGGACGGCAACCTTGCAGGCGGCCAGTCCGATGCAGGCGGCTGTGTCGCGTCCGACCGGCTCCAGAAAAATATTTTCTTCCGGCAGTTCCGGCAATTGCAATTTCACGATATTTCGGTAACTGACGTTCGTTACGATATAAATGCGGTCAAGCGGCGCCAGTTTCCTTAGGCGGTCGACCGTCATCTGCAGCATCGAGCGGTTTCCCGCAATCGTCAGAAATTGCTTGGGCCATTGTGATCGGCTGAGCGGCCAGAACCGCTCCCCCTTGCCGCCCGCCATCACGATCACGTTAAATTCTGACATGTCTCAGTGCCTCCCGCCATGTCCAGATGCTGTTCATGCCAAAGTTCCAGCCGGTTGCCACCGCGATCCCGATCGCGTTCGCGAGCAATGGATTGAGACCGAAACGGGAATGCAGCAGATATAAAGTCAACAAATTGATGCCGATGCCGACCGTTGAAATTAAAACGTATTTCAGATAGCGGATGAACGCGTAGCCCTGCTTGTCCCCCGGCCAGGTGAACGTATCGTGCAGCATAAAATTGGACGTCATCGCGACCAGCGCCGAACAAAATCCCGCCCATAGCGCGCTGAATCCGGCGATCGCATACAGAAAATCAAACACAAGCAAGTTGACCAGGACGCCGGACAGACCGACCAGCAGAAACAGGAAAAGCCGGCGGTCCTCCGGGCTGCTGACGACCAGACGGTAGACGTGCCGCAGGTAGTTCCATTGTTCCCGCAGGCTCATCTTCGATTTGTTGCCGAACCGTTCACAAAATTGGTATGGTATTTCCACCACGTTCGTATAGTGTCCCTTCACCAGAATTTCCATCAAAATTTTCCAGCCGATCGGATTCCAGTCGATTCCCCGCAGAACGTGGCGGCGAAGCATAAAAAAGCCGCTCATCGGATCGGACACTTTGCGCACCCGCTGCAGGGCCAACTGACTCACCAGCCGGGCCGTCTTGGCGATGATTTTCCGGTGCCAACGCAGTCCCTGATCCCCGCACCCGTTTAAAAAGCGGCTGGGCAGAACAAGATCGGCCCCCCGCTGGATATGTGCTAACATTTCGGTCAAAAGTTCCGGCGGATGCTGCAAATCGGCATCCATCACCGCCAAAATTTCCCCTTTCGCCGCCTGAAACCCGAGGATCACCGCCGTCGCCAATCCCCTCTCCCGATCACGGTGGATAGATCGAAATTCCGGATATTGCCTGCTGACCGCTTCCAGCACAGCCGGCGTATCATCCGTGCTGTCATCGACAAAAATCACTTCGTACGACTCACCGTGGAGCACACCTCGAATCCGCTGCGTCAGAACCGGAATGTTAGCTTTTTCGTTGTAAGTGGGTATGATGATACTGATCATCGGTGCCTCCTGTGTACCTGACTATGGGGTGAAGAGATGACCGAGCGAAAAGCCCGGCTTTATACATTTGCGCTTTTTTTTCTGCATAAATGCATCGTGCTTGGGGCGAGTTTCGTTTTTGTCCGAAAATATGTTTCGCTCCCCGACACGACCGCGTATGTAAAGTATGCCCTGCTGGACAATTTTGTCCGCTGGGACGCTTTGTGGTATATCCGGATCGCCCATGAAGGGTACGGTTGGCAGCAACCGGCCGCTTTTTTCCCGCTGTACCCGTATCTGATGCGCGGTTTGCACGATGCGTTCGGCATGTCTTATCGGCTCGCCGGACTGCTGGTTGCGAACATCGCTTTTTTGTTCGCGTTATACTTACTAGTGCGTCTTCTGTCCCTGGATTATTCGCGAATCGTGGTGATTCGGACAGTCATGCTCCTGATCGTGTTTCCGGCGTCGTTTTACTTTACGGCCGTGTACACAGAATCTTTGTTTCTTTTCTGGACGGTGGGGTGTTTTTATTTTCTGCGGCAACGGATGTGGGGGTGGGCGGGGGTATTCGGATTTTTCGCTTCGCTGACGCGCAATACCGGGACGCTCCTGATGCTGCCTTTTTTGTACGAGTATCTTGCCGCACGCGATTTTCAATGGCGGCGGGTGCGGGCCGATCTGTTGTGGATCACACTGCCGATTGCGGGAATCCTCTCCTACATGCTCTTGCTGTACAAAAAAATCGGTGACCCGCTGGCATTTGTGCACGCCCAACAATACTGGAGTCGGACGTTCCGTTGGCCTTGGGCGACCGTCTGGCGAGGGACCTGGGATGTACTGACAAGACCTCGGCACGGCTGGCCGCGGCTCAATCGGATCTACGAAGCGATCACCGCCTATTGGGAACTGGCGCTGACCGGTCTGTCATTCTGGCAGCAGCGGCTACGGCTCCGCTGGAGTTACAGCTTGTATATGCTGGCTGCGGTCGTTGTGCCGCTGCTCTCTCCCAGTCCGGTGAATTCCTATTTTTACAGCATTCCGCGGTTCGTGATCGTGATTTTTCCGCTGTTTATCGTTTGGGCACTACTGCTGCGGCATAAGGTGTGGCTGGCCGCGGTCATGCTGCTCTGCACCGCCGGCCAGTGGTATTTGCTCGACAAGTTCACGGGCGGGTTGTTTGTGTTCTAAAGTCCCAACGATTGCCATAATTCCGGGTTGTACTTGGGCCGCCACGAGAACAGTTCCACCCAAAAGTGAAACATCGTTAACCCCAACAATCCGTAAATCAGAGGGGAGTGAAGTTGTTCGTTCAATTTGACCAACACGACCGCCAGACATGTGTATTGGATTTCTGTGGAACCGGAGTTGGGCAAACTGTTAACGCTGCTTGACAAAATCTCGGGAGCCAGACGCATTTTGGAGATCGGGGCACTGGGCGGTTACAGCGCCATCTGCCTGGCACGCGGATTGGCCGATGACGGCAAAATCGTCTCGCTGGAACTGCAGCAGCAATACGCCGATCTCGCGTTGACCAACATGCGGCGGGCCGGCTTAGCCGACAGGGTGGAATACCGGATCGGACCAGCGTTGGATCGTTTGCAGGAGCTGTTTGATGAGGGGGAACGATTTGATTTCTTTTTGATTGATGCAGATAAGGACAATTATCCCTTATACTTGGAATGGGCCCTCCAGTTGGCAAATCCCGGGGCCATCATCACGGCTGACAACGTCTTGTGGAAAGACCGCGTGCTCGATCCGGAAAATCGGGACAAAGAGACGGAAGCAGTGCGCGAGTTCAACCGACGGTTGGCAGCTGACGAGCGGTTGGAAGCGTTGTTGCTGCCCATATGTGACGGGTTTGCGATCGCCCGCGTGAAGTGACGGAAGCGGACTCTGAAAGCAGATGAGCGGCCGCAAGCGGTCGTTTGCCATCGCCCCGTGAAGGAACGAAGGAAGGTGTTTGCGATTTCGATCTTGTTTCTGTGGGACATTGACGGGACTTTGATTCGAGCCAGAGGAGCAGGCAAGCGAGCCATGAACAAGGCGTTTGCCGAACTGTTCGGAATCCCGGACGCGTTTGATGACATCCAGATGGCAGGCGGCCTCGACCTGCATTTCATTCATTTCGCGTTTCAAAAGCATCATCTGGATACCGCCAGACTGCCCGAATTTTTGGAGCGGTATTATCGCGCGTTGGAGGAGGAACTGCGTTCCGGACATACCGAATTGCTCCCCGGCGTGAAGGAGATTTTGCAGCGGATCGACCAACAGGCCGGGCTGTATAACTGCCTGGGCACCGGCAACCTGGAAAAAGGGGCGAGAATCAAACTCGATCTGTTTGACCTCAATCGGTATTTTCCGGTCGGAGGTTTTTGCGACTCGCTGGCGGAGCGGTACCAGGTGTTACAAAATGGAGTGGAACGGGCATCCGCCTACTACAAAACCGATTTTGCACCAAGTCAGACGGTGGTTATCGGCGATACGGTAAAGGACATTGAAGCGGCGAAAAAAATGGGGGCGACAGTAATCGCTGTGGCAACCGGCGGCAATTCGTATGAAATGCTGCAGGCGGCACAGCCGGATCACCTGTTGAACGATTTAAGCGACACCGAACTGTTTTTCTCGCTGATCAAAAAGCGGTGTTTGCAACTCCCCACGGGCTGCTCCGAATGAACAACATAACAAGCAACATAACAAGTCAACAGCCCCCATCAAAAGCGACAGTTGCTGCTTGCAGCGTTTCCTCGCCCCTTTGATGGGGGTTGTCACATGAGTGAGCCCCTGGCTTGCAGTCTGTCGGCACTGCTTCCTCTGCCCGGGACGGCTTGCTCTGTTCACACTGCTGTCCGCAAGCTCGCAGCCATCCCACGTCGTTTTTAGCGCATGTTCAAATAGCCTTCCAGCCTTTGTTTTACCGCCAGCCATTCTTCCGCTATGATGCTGGAATAGACCGAGTCCCGGATATATCCGTCCGGCAAAATCCGGCAACGCCGATTGGCTGCCGTCCCCGGCCTCACCGGCTTCCTTTTGGCTGTGACCGCCTTACGCCCGCTTACGCGCCTGCTTCTGTCCGTTTACGCACCAGCTTCCTCCAGCCACGCCAGGAACGTCTCTTCATCCAGCACTTCCACCCCAAGCTGCTTCGCTTTGTCCAGCTTGGAACCGGCCTTCTCGCCCGCGATCACATAATCGGTGTTTTTCGACACGGAGCCGGTCACTTTTCCGCCGCGCTGTTCGATCAGCCGCGCCGCCTCCTTGCGGTCCATGGCAGCCAGCGTTCCGGTCAACACGAACGTCTTGCCGGCGAACGGAGAATCTTCCGCCGCCACGGCTGCCGGCCGTTGATAGGCAAAATTGACGCCCGCCTGACGAAGCTTTTCAATCACCTGCCGGGCGCTTTCCTGGGCAAAATATTCCTGGATCGAGTCGGCCATTTTCGGCCCGATCTCGGGAACCGCCAGCAGTTCCTCGACCGATGCCCGCATCAGATTGTCCAGCGTATCAAAATGATCCGCCAGCAGCTTCGCCGCTTTTTCCCCGACAAACCGGATGCCAAGACCGAAGATCAATCGTTCGAGCGAATTGTCTTTCGATTTGGCGATCGATTCGAGCAGATTTTGCGCCGATTTTTTGCCCATTCGCTCCAACGGCAGCAGGTCATCCATCGTCAGGTAGTACAAATCGGCGGGATCGCGCACCAATCCGCTGTCAAACAGCTGCTTGACGATCTGTTCGCCGAGGCCCTCGATGTTCATCGCATCGCGCGACACAAAATGGATAATCCCTTCCCGGTTATGCGCCGGGCACTGCGGGTTGATGCAGCGAACTGCCACTTCCCCCTGCAACCGTACCAATTCCGCCCCGCACTCCGGGCAGTGGGTTGGCATCGAGAACGGTTTTTCCGCACCCGTCCGTTTTTCGGTTACGACACGCACGATCTCCGGAATGATGTCACCCGCTTTCTGTACCACCACCGTGTCACCGATCATCACGCCCAACTGGCGAATGATATCCTCGTTGTGCAAAGTGGCGCGGGAAACTGTGGTTCCGGCCAAGCGAACCGGCTCGAGCACTGCGGTGGGCGTCACAACACCGGTCCGCCCCACGTTGACGGTGATCTCGCGCAAGACAGTTTCCGCCTGTTCCGCCGCAAATTTGTAGGCGATCGCCCAGCGGGGGCTTTTCGCAGTCGTGCCGAGTCGCGGATACAGATGAGTCTGGTTGACTTTGATCACGATTCCGTCGATTTCGTAAGGGAGGGCCGCCCTCCGCTCGCCTGTCCACGATTCAACAAACGCAATCACCGCATCGATGTCGGGCAGCACGCGGCGCTCCGGATTCACCTTAAAGCCAAGCTGCTGCAAAAGATCCAAAGCTTCCGCATGCGTCCCGGCCGATTCCCCTTCGATCGATCCGATCCCGTAGGCAAAAATCGACAGGTTACGTTCGGCGACAATCCGCGGATCCAATTGGCGCAGCGAACCGGCCGCCGCGTTTCGCGGATTGGCAAACAGCGGTTCGCCCACTTCCGCCCGTTGCCGGTTGATTCGTTCAAATTCCCGCTTCGGCAGGTAGGCTTCGCCGCGCACCTCCATCGTCAGCGGCTTCGGCAGCGACAGCGGCAGTGCTTTGATCGTCTTCAGGTTGGCGGTGATATCTTCGCCGACCTCCCCGTCGCCCCGTGTGGCGCCGCGGACGAACCGGCCATTTTCATAAATCAGCGAAACGGCCAGGCCGTCAATTTTCAACTCGGCCACGTAATCGAACGGTTCCCCCGCCACCAGGGATTTGATGCGGCGGTCAAAATCGCGCAGATCCCCCTCGCCAAATGCATTCGCCAAAGACAGCATGGGGGTGCGGTGGCGCACCTTCGCAAACCCTTCCAGCACCTGTCCGCCGACCCGCTGTGTGGGCGAGTCGGGCGTAATCAAATCCGGAAATTCGGTTTCCAGTTCGATCAGCTCTTGCATCAGCTTGTCATATTTGGAATCGCTGATCGTCGGCTGGTCGAGAACGAAGTATTGATAATCGTGCTGTTTGATGATGGAACGCAATTCTTCGATCCTTTCGATCGCCTGTTCACGATTCATCTTTTCACCCCAAAACGTCGAGTCCTGTGAAACAAAATCAGAAAGTGGAAACAGCTGACCGTGCACCTACAGCTTTTGAATCGGAGCAAATTTGGCCAGCAGCTTCCGGGTGCCGGTCGGAGGAGCGAAGCGGACGGTCAACTCGAGGTTCTCTCCATCCCCTGACCGGTCGATAATCGTGCCTTCTCCCCAGGACTTGTGTTTCACCTTGTCGCCAATCTCCCACGAAACCGACAGATCCGCGCCAAAGCCTTGCGGAATGTGCGTTCCAATGCGGCCACCGCCAAATCCGCGTCCGCCCCCCGCAGATCCGGCCACAGCGCGATCCGGCAGCTCTGCTGCCGTGACGCGACTTGTGCCCTCTGAGTGCATCCCACGCCGCATACGCCCGAAGTTGCCGCTCTGCTCCGCTCCAGTACCTCCCTCCTCGATCAATTCCTGCGGAATCTCCTGCAAAAACCGGGATTCCGAATTGATCCGCGTCTGCCCGAACAGTGTACGGCTCCAACAAGTGGTGAGAAACAGCCTTTCCTCGGCCCGGGTGATCCCCACATAACAAAGCCGGCGCTCTTCCTCCATCTCATCCGGATCGTCGAGCGCCCGGCTGTGCGGGAAAACCCCTTCTTCCATACCGGCCAGAAACACGATGGGGAACTCCAGCCCTTTCGCGGAATGAAGCGTCATCAAAATCACCGCATCCGACGCGCCCGTCACCGAATCCACATCCGCCACCAGCGCGACCTCCGTCAGGAACGCTTGCAATCCTTCCCCCGGATAACGTTGTTCGAACTCCTGCGTGACCGACAGAAACTCGTCCAGGTTCTCCAGACGCGTCTCCGCTTCCAGCGTCTTTTCCGCCTTTAATTCCGCCCGGTAGCCGGTCATTTTCAACATCTCGTCGGTCAGTTCGGTGACCGACAGGTAGTGCTGCTGCGTAGCCAGATTTTGGATCATCAGGACAAACTCCTGAATCGTCTTGACAAATCGCGGAGCCAGCCCGATGTTCTCGACTTGCGTCATCGCCGCAAACAGCGACAGTCCGTTGGCGGCCGCATAGACGCGGATCTTTTCCAGCGTGCCGTCGCCGATGCCCCGCTTCGGAACGTTGATGATCCGGGTGAGCGACAGATCGTCGTTCGGATTGGCGATCAGCCGCAGATACGCCAGCACATCCTTGATCTCTTTGCGCTCATAAAATCGGATGCCGCCGACGATCGTATACGGAATCGACGATTTCAGCAATACGTCTTCCAACACCCGCGACTGGGCGTTCGTCCGGTACAGCACCGCGCAATCGCGGTACGTAAACCCTTCCCGCAACGCGTTCTGGATTTGCTGCACGATAAAATAAGCCTCATCATGCTCGTCCATCGCCCGGTAGAGGATGATCGGCTCCCCTTCCGGCTTGTCCGACCAGAGGTTTTTCGGTTTGCGCTGCGTGTTGTGCTCAATCACCGTATTGGCGGCAGCCAAAATCCGCTTGGTGGAGCGGTAATTTTGCTCCAGTTTGATGACCGTCGCATCCGGGTAATCCTGTTCGAAATTGAGAATGTTCCAAATGTCCGCCCCCCGCCAGCCGTAGATCGACTGATCGGAATCGCCGACCACGCACAGGTTCCGGTGTTGGCCGGCCAACAGCTTGATGAGCCTATACTGGGCGTGATTCGTATCCTGATATTCATCGACGTGGATGTAGCGGAATTTGGTTTGGTAATGCTGAAGCGTGGCAGGATCTGTCTCAAACAGCTTCACCGTCTTCATGATCAAATCGTCAAAATCAAGCGAGTTGTTGCTGCGCAGCAATTTTTCATACCGTTCGTAGACCTGAGCCGCCACCTGCTGAAACAGATCCCGCGCCCGCTTGGCAAACGCCTGCGGGCCGAGCAGCTGGTTCTTGGCGCCCGAAATATGGTTCAGGATCGCCCGCGGATCATACTTCTTCGGATCGAGATTCAGATCGGACAAGCACTGTTTGACCGCTGTTACCTGATCGGCCGCATCGAGAATGGTGAACGTCGACGCATACCCGAGTTTCTCGATTTCCCGCCGCAAAATCCGCACGCACATCGAGTGGAACGTCGACACCCACATGTCGGCCGCGATCGAACCGACCCATTTTTCCACCCGTTCGCGCATCTCACGCGCCGCCTTATTCGTGAACGTAATCGCCAAAATGGACCAGGGCGCCACCCGCCGCTCGTGAATCAAATAGGCAATCCGCCTTGTTAGCGTGCTCGTCTTGCCGGACCCGGCTCCCGCCAGGATCAGGAGCGGCCCGTCCTGATGCAACACCGCTTCCCGCTGCTGCGGGTTCAATCCTAGCAGAATCGCTTCCGAATCGCCATTTGAAATCATTTTGCCACCGCCTGTCATTGATCAAAAGCAAACATACGTTCGTATTGATTCTTTTTTCATTGTACCACGTTCTATTCAAGAAAAAAAGGCCCCTTTCCTGCAAAGCGAGACCCGGTCCAACAGCTCACCCCACCAAGTGCAAGCACTTGGCGGGGACCCCGGCGGCGTGGCGAGACTTGCACTCAGAGAGTATAAGTGGCGCTATGGCAATGAATTGCCAAGTCGCCCTATATGCCCTTTGGTGCAAGGGAACCTTTGCTATTTTCCGCGGTCGTCCGCCAGCCGGACCATCATCAGCTCGGCCGCATAGGGGCCGACCTTGGCATACCACTTTTTCAAGGAGGCGGCTGAAATCGTGTCCAACTCCCGCGGCATCGACATGTGGAACTGCACCAGAGCCGCCACCTCATGCGCAAAACCGGGGGAATACCCGATCCTTGGCAAGATACGGAGCGCCAACTGCGCCCCGACATTTTCATGGTCGTAAAAATGGCCCATCAAATCGGTTGCGATATATTTTTTCGGGATGTCGACACCGTTCACCCGATACGTTTCACCTGAATCGAGGCCGTTGCGGATGCGTTCCCCGTTCTCGATCACCACCCGGTCTTTTTTCGCATACGATGCATACGGTTCCACGAACACCCCAAGAAACTGCTTGATACCCGGGTATCCTTTGCCGATATCGTGCAGCAGCACTGCCCATACCATCTTCAAATTGGTGCCCGCCACAAACGACACGGCGTGCAGAATATGGTCGAACACGCTGTACGTGTGGTAACGGCTGTGTTGGTCAAGCCCAATCGTCCCCTTATATTCGGGAATCCAGCGCAACAAACGGCCATCCTGTTCCAATTGGCGAAAAATGCCGGCAGGATTCTCCACAAGCGCCTGCTCATGCTGCCGGAAAAATCCGGCCGCCGCCTCGTCGACCTGCACATCCTGCCGAATTTCGATCTGATCGGCCGCTTCCGCATAAGTCGGAATTTGCAACCGCCGGTCGATCCGGGAGGGGGAAAACACGATTTTCGTTGCCGCTCCGTGCTGCCGGGCCACTTTTAAAAAGGGCGCCCGCGCT
Source organism: Effusibacillus pohliae DSM 22757 (assembly GCF_000376225.1). Taxonomy (NCBI): domain Bacteria; kingdom Bacillati; phylum Bacillota; class Bacilli; order Caryophanales; family Alicyclobacillaceae; genus Effusibacillus; species Effusibacillus pohliae. The sequence goes on along the minus strand of NZ_AQXL01000100.1, from coordinate 3,172 downwards.
TTCGCCGACCGCAGCAGTGCGTCGACAGTGACAGACTGGCCCGCGGCCAGCCGGGAGTCGACGTGCCGCAACAACGCTTCTGGATCAGGCTGCAGGTTGGAAGGACTGATCCGGATTGTTAATCTGGACATACATCACACCCCCTCATATGGTATACTAATTAGCGTCTATGATTCGCAAGAATGTCCCATTTGTTTGCTGCATAGATTGAACCAACGGGGTTAACCCTAGACCCGTAAGGAGTGATCAAATGAACATTGTGATGGCACTGCTCGCTCTCGGAATCCTGATTTTCATCCACGAGTTGGGGCATTTCTGGGCAGCTCGGGCGACAGGCGTCAAAGTCGAGGAATTTGCGGTCGGCTTCGGCCACCCGATCCTCAAATTCCGCCGTGGCGAAACGGTCTATCGTCTGAACTGGTTTCCGTTCGGCGGGTATGTGAAAATGCTTGGCGAAGACAACCCGGAGGCGGCGAACGCCCCGGACAATTTTAACAACCGGCCGCTGGCCGCCCGCATGCTGGTGATCGTCGCCGGTGTGCTGATGAACTTCCTCGGGGCGATCGTGATCCTGGCTCTGATGATCAATCTGTTCGGGTTTCCGACTAACGATATCAAAGATATCTATGTAGCCAAAGTGGCGCAAGGTTCACCGGCCGAACAGGCAGGCTTGCAGCCGAATGACCGGCTCCTGGAAATCAACGGCAAAAAGATCGTCACACAAAACGACTTCACGCGGGAAATACAGGCGAATGAAGGTCGTCCCGTGACAGTCCGGGTGCAGCGGGATACGCGTACGCTCGACTTGCAAGTGACACCCGTCCGGCAAGGGAACAACCCGCCGATGATCGGGATCGGCATCGACGGCACGCGCGTGTATCAAAAATACGGCGGTTTCTTGCAAAATACGTACTTCGCTATCCGGCACACCGGCGAAATCACGTATATGACGGTCGACGGATTCGCCAAATTGGTGACCGGCCAATTGGCATTCAAGGACATGGCAGGACCGGTGGGCATTATCCAGGTAACCGGTCAGGCGTCACAGGCAGGCCTCCCTAGCTACCTGTACATCATGGCCATGCTGTCTGTCAACCTGGCGGTCCTGAACTTGGTTCCGATCCCCGGCCTCGACGGCGGACGCCTGCTGTTCCTGATCATTGAAGGACTGCGCGGCGGCAAGCGGATTCCGCTGGAAAAAGAAGCGTCGATCAACCTGATCGGCATCCTGTTCCTGCTGGGGCTGATGGTGATCGTCACCTTCCAAGATGTGTTCAAGTTAATCTCTCAATAAAATTTTCGACAACCGGTTGACGATCATTCGACAAACAAGTATAATTTTTCACATATCCTTGTACTCATTTTGTCGTAACGATCCGTGACGGACAGCTCTGTCGTTGCGGGTCGTTTTTGTTTTGACCGCTTGTCCGCGCCGGGTTACCCGTTTACCCGCGAATTTCCCGGACCGCCCGCACTGTTTCCCGGACCGCTTCAATCCCTTTTTCATAGAGCACATTCCCCACCACGACCGTATCTACCAGGGCAGCCATCTCCGCCGCCCGCTCGGCTGAGTGAACGCCGCCACCGTAGACAAGATGCAGGCTGGTGGCTTGCCGTACCTGGCCAACCCATTGCGGATCGCCGTAAGCTCCGCTGTACTCAAGGTACAAGGTTTGCATTCCGAAAATCCGCTCCGCCGCAACCGCATAAGCGGCCAACTGTTGTGGGCTTTCCGGCACCAGAGCCCCAGTCAGTCTCGCGACCGCCGCGTGCGGGTTCAAAACAATATATCCTTCCGGTACAACCCGTTCCCACGGAATCAGCGGTCCGTACCGTTCGATCGCGCTTGTGTGGCGGCCAATCAGCCACTCGGTGGCGCCAGCGTTCAACACGACGGGGATGCCGTACCCATCGGCATCCGGCAGAATCGACGATTGGCTGGAAATCTCCTGCCACACCGGCAAATTCGGCGCTTGTACACGGAGCCGGCGCAGGAGATCGGCCGATTTTTCAAACGTGATGCCTTGCGTACCGCCAATCAAAACGGCATCTGTGCCGATCCGCCCCAATTCCCGCAAATCCGAGTTACCAATCGGCCGGTCTGGATCGAGTTTGACTACGTGCCGCCAGTTTCGCCAGGGATGCGGTTGTCCGCTCATTTATTCAGCCGGTCCAAAATCAGATTGTATCCGTCCGTACCATAGTTGAGGCAGCGCTTCACACGGCTGATGGTGGCTGTGCTGGCGCCGGTTTCCGCTTCAATCTGGCTGTAGGTGTGCCCTTTCCGCAGCATGCGGGCGACTTCCAAACGCTGTGCAAGCGATTGGATTTCGTTGACCGTCGCCAGATCATCGAAAAATTGGTAGCACTCTTCCATCGTTTGCAACGCCAAAACCGCTTCGAACAACTGCTCCAGTGTTTTATCGCCACGAAGTTTATCGAGCTGCATCTCGGCCCCTCCCAATAATCCCTTTCAATCTTAAATGCGTTACAATTGTATCACGCCATAGCATAGCAAGAAAAGCGCACCTATCCGCCGATAAATTCGAGGAAAAGGGTTACTAATCCTCTTTTGTTTCCATACTATGGATAGGAAATATGCGGGGGAGGCTTGTGTTATGAAGGGAGCCGTTCTGCGGTATTTAATGGGAGTGGCAACGGTGACGTTGTTGTGCTCGTTTGTGATCCTGGCCAATGTGGTGACCGGATGGACGATTTTGCTGATCCGTTCCTTAAACCGCTCGATCGTTTTCGGTGCGAGCCGTATGGTTCCCTCCCGATTCGGCAGAAAGCTGAATCCAAGAAACTTCCGCCTCCATGGGCGGTCTACCGCGCTACCCGCGCCATCAGGATGTCATGATTCACCCGGTCAAAAAACTTTTCCTGGTCCATGTCGACCACCCAGCGGTATCCTTCCTGGATGAAGCGTTGGGCTTGCCGCACGGCATCGTGCGCCCGCTTGCCCGGTCGGAATCCGTAGCTGTACTGTAAGAATCCTCCATCGAAGATGTGGGTCATCACTTGTAGAAGGGCTTGCTGGAGGAAGCGGTCCATTACGGTCGGGATTCCTAAGAGCCTCACCCCGCCTCCGGGTTTGGGGATTTCCACCCGTCTGACCGGCTTCGGTTCATACGTTCCCGTCAGGAGTTGGTGTTTCACCGTTCCCCAATGT
>NZ_AQXL01000099.1 GCF_000376225.1 Effusibacillus pohliae DSM 22757 | reverse complement strand
CGAACACGCTATCGGGAACTACGGGCACTGGGTGTGCCGGAATTTGCGGTTCACATCATGGCCAACTCCCGTTGCGGGGCATGGGAAATGGCCCGCAACCTAAACAATGCCCTTGATACTTCCTATTGGGAAGCACAAGGGCTGAAAAGTTTGCTTGTACGTTATCTGGAACTTCGTCAACCTTTTGGAACCGCCTAGTGCGGACCCGCATGCTAGGTGGTGTGAGAGGACGGGGGTTAGCCGCCCCCTCCTACTCGATGGAATTGAGGATCAGCGGTAGCCAAACACCGCTTCACCGGACCGGATTTTTACATATGCTAAAGCAACGCCACCGGAAAGGGGAAACACAACTTGTCAATGTACAATACGATTATGACAAAAGCCCCGGTCAATAAAGAATTGAAGTAAAATGTCCGACCAGTAAGAAATAGTTGGGTGCTCCCCAGGAGCACCTCAGCCTGTAGATCAAACTACAGCCGGATCAGTCCAGGCGGGGAACATTGTTTTCCGCGTTCGCCGTTTGATAATGCTGCCGGACAATCTCTTCAAATATGTTTTTTTCATTTTTCGGGTTGGATGCCTGTTGGTTTGGCAGGGCTTGCATTTGCAATTGGTTGAGGTCGCTCCGGGTGAGCGGTTTGGCGTGTTCCATCAGCTCATACCCAAGCTCCCCGTTGGCCTCGATCGTCGCCGTTTTCACGTCTGAGATGCAGGAAATCCCTTTTTGCCGCAGGCGCATTTCCAATTGGTTTTGCGTCATCCGCAGTTTTGACAGGTTTTGGGTGATCACTCGACCATTGTGGATCACCAGTGTGGCATTCCCAATCAGGATTCGTTCGAGAAAATTAAACCGAAACTGGATGAATTGAAAGAAAATCAATACCGCCACAAAGACGGCGAGCACCACCACCGTTTGCCACAATTCGCTTTCATGAATCGCATGTCCCATCGTGGTGCCGATCGCGAGAAGCGTGATTCGCTCGATGGTGGTCATCTGGGAAACCGACTTTTTCCCGGCGATCCTGAGCAGCACCATACTCGCGCACATCAAAATGACCGCTTCCCACAGAAACTTCATGTCCTGGCTCCTTTAATGGCAAATGTAAAATCGGGATTCATTGCAACCACCTTCCCTATTTTTCCCGAACCGCTTCCAATTATTTGTCGGCGACAACAGCCGCCCGCTTGTCGTGACCCAAAGTGCAATTCGTATAAGTGGTACCGCCGGAACATATACTGTATAACACTTTGGGGCTTGTTGACAGCGAATGAAAGGGTGAGGGGGTTGTACCGGTACGCGATCGGTACTGGCAAGCTGTTTGACCGGCTCGCCTGTTATCTGGAAAGGGAACTGCAGGAGACGCGGGCCGCTGGTGTCTCGTTCACGGCCGGCAGATATCGGCTGGGCGACCACTGGTATTTTACATTGGAACTGAACAATCGGGACCGGATCGAAACGGTACAGGCTGCTCTTGCGAAGGCGTTGGCCGATTTTTTGTCGCTTGAATGGGAACGCGCCTGCATCCGCCAACAGATTGCGAAGGCATATACATACTACGATGCGGACGAAGTCGATTATCTGACCGAACAAGCGGTGCACTATTTGTCCGCCTACCGGCGGCCGAGTGCCCGCTTGCCTCGCAGGGTGGAAATCGAACTGGAAATTCGCGATTATTTGCGTGAGCACTCGGTGTTGAATATAGAAGGAATGGTGTGGTTTCGCCTGCGCCAGTTGGCATACGACCGGGTGCATGCGATCGAACGGGCGATTGATGAATATTTGATGGATCGGGAATATCAGGAATTCGTCAATCTGTTGCGGGACTTTTTGCGCGTACAGCACTCCCGTTCTCCCCTGATTCACCTGATTGTGCAGCCAAACCGGATGCTTCTGGTGAATCACGACGGATGTCCGATGACACATGCACATCCGGAGGAGGTAGCGGAAGATCAGACCGATAAGGATCAGCAACAAGCAGATATGGTCATTTCCACCTTGATTACGATGGCCCCGGCTCAGTTGCGGCTGCACCTGCCAGGCCTGATGCCGGATGATACAGCGCTGGTGGAAACGGTGAAACGGGTATTTGCGGAGCGTTTGCATATGTGCAAGGGGTGCGCGCTTTGTCAGGCTACTTTGGAGATTTGTGACAATGGGCAATTTCCTCTTGACTATTCGAAATAAACTCATTATCATATGTGTCATTACAACGGATATGCAACAAATGGCGATGATCGAGGACACCGTTCATTTGCACGACTCCCAGAGAGAGGGTGCCGGAGGCTGCAAGCACCCTTGTGAAACGGCAAATGGATGACCCCCTCGTAGCTTCCCGAAGGAAGCTGTCTTCCTGCTGGCACGCGGTTGCAGCAAGCGCCGCCCGGCGGTCGGCTGGGGGCAGTCAGTATTTCGGGACGGAATCCCTCCGTTATAGGGGCAAATGAGGATCCGGAGCCAGTCCGGATTGAAGCAAGGTGGAACCACGTGAGCAGCGCGCTCTCGTCCTTGCGGACTTCGTGTCCGCGGGAATGAGGGCGCTTTTTCATTGATTCTGCAGTCTACGTATAAAGGAGGAACGTAAAATGGCAGTCGATGTGGAGAAACAAATCAAAGTCGAACTGAAAGACGGTTCCGTCAGGACCTATGCTGCCGGCACGACACTGCTGGAGATTGCGTCGTCTCTGTCGCAGCAATTGAAAAAGAACGCGGTGGTGGGGAAACTCAACGGCAAGCTGGTCGACCTGACCACGCCTGTAACGGAAGACGCAAAAATCGAACTGTTCACGTACGACGACCCGGAAGGACTCGAGACGCTGCGTCATTCGACCGCGCATTTGCTGGCACAGGCGGTGGCCCGTCTGTGGCCGGAAGTGAAGTTTGCGATCGGTCCGGTGATCGAAGACGGGTTTTACTACGATTTTTCCGGCCGTTCGTTCTCGCCTGACGATCTACCGCTAATCGAACAGGAAATGCAGAAAATCGTCAAGGAAGATCTGCCGATCCGCCGGCAGGAGATCGCCCGCGAAGAAGCGCTCAAAATGTTCGAGGAGCGGGGCGATCGTTTCAAGGTCGAAATCATCAACGACCTGCCGGAAGATGCGGTGATTTCCATTTATACGCAAGGGGAGTTCACCGATCTGTGCACCGGCCCGCACCTGCCGTCGACCGGCTGCATCAAATCGTTCAAGCTGCTTTCGATCGCCGGCGCCTACTGGCGCGGTAACGCGGAAAACGAAATGCTGCAGCGAATCTACGGCACCGCTTGGCCGAAACAGTCGCAGTTGGAAGAATACCTGCAGCGGCTGGAAGAGGCGAAGCGCCGCGACCATCGCCGGATCGGCAAGGAACTGAAGCTGTTTACGCTGTCCAAGGAGGTCGGGCAGGGGCTGCCGCTGTGGCTGCCCAACGGTTCCCGCATCCGGCGGACGATCGAGCGGTACATCGTCGATCTTGAGGAGAGCCTCGGCTACGAACATGTCTACACCCCACACTTGGCGAGTGTGGAGCTGTACAAAATTTCCGGGCACTGGGACCACTACCAGGAAGACATGTACCCGCCGATGAAAATGGACAATGAAGAACTGGTTCTGCGCCCGATGAACTGCCCGCATCACATGATGCTGTACAAAAATGAGCTGCGGAGCTACCGCGATCTCCCGCTGCGGATTGCGGAACTGGGCACCATGCACCGCTACGAGATGTCCGGGACGCTGTCAGGCCTGCAGCGGGTACGGGCGATGACGCTGAACGACGCCCATATTTTCTGCCGGCCCGACCAGATTAAGTCGGAGTTCAAGCGGGTGGTGGAGCTGATCCAGCGGGTCTACAAGGACTTCCGGATTGAGGACTACTGGTTCCGCCTGTCGTACCGCGACCCGAACAACACCGAAAAATACTACCAGGACGACGAAATGTGGGAAAAGGCGCAGTCGATGCTGAAGGAAGCGATGGACGAAATGGGTCTCCCCTATGTGGAAGCGGAAGGGGAAGCGGCGTTCTATGGGCCGAAGTTGGATGTGCAGGTGAAAACGGCGATCGGCAAGGAGGAAACCCTGTCCACCGCGCAAATCGACTTCCTGCTGCCGGAACGATTCAACCTCGAGTACGTCGGCGAAGACGGTAAAATGCACCGTCCGGTTGTGATCCATCGCGGCATTTTGAGTACGATGGAACGGATGACCGCCTATCTCATCGAGGTGTACGAGGGAGCGTTCCCCACCTGGCTGGCGCCCGTGCAGGCGAAGGTGCTGACGATTTCACCGCAGTTTGAGGAATACGGGCAAAAAGTCTATGAATACCTGAAAAGCAGGCGGATCCGCGTCGAATTCGACAACCGGAACGAAAAGATCGGTTACAAGATCCGCGAAGCCCAGATGCAGAAGATCCCCTACATGCTGGTGGTGGGAGCGAAGGAAGCGGAATCCGGCACTGTCTCCGTACGTAAACGCGGGGCGGGTGACCAGGGCGTGCAGAAGGTTGAGGAAGTGGCGGAAGCGATTTTGCGGGAGATTAAGGACCGGAAGTGACCGGCTTACCGGGCGGCGCTTGGCAAATGGGCGCTGCCCGGATTTTTTTGTGTGGTGTTGCAAACCGGAGCTTGGCTGAGAAAAACGGTCATGGCAGGAAAATAACGGATGTAGCAAGCTTTCACATGCAAAAAAAGACAATTGCTGGACTCGCTTCTTGCAGGCGGGAAGAGTATGCTTAGTTCAATAGTCCAGATCAAGGCCTAATCCCGTCGCGGGAACGGAGGACCCGATTGTTTGGGGTTCATCCTGCGCATGCAGGAGGGATGTTGATCCTTGCCATCCTACCCGTCAGCTAACTTCGTCGGCCAAAGCAAGGGGGAGGAAAATTGGCTCTTTTTCTTCGGTGCAACTTTCCCTTTCGGGTTGAACGGGGAAGCATGTGCCGTTTTTTTGTTTTTCCAAAACTGGGCATTCTACTGTTGTACGGTTTGGGGTGGAAAGAGGAGGACTCAGATGAAGCAATCACTTGAGAAGTGGTTGACCCCTGCGCGGATTCTGACTGTCGGCTTTGCAGCCCTGATTCTGGTCGGGGGTGCGCTGCTCAGTCTGCCGATCGCTTCCAACAGCGGAGTCGGTCTTAATTTTTTGGACGCCTTGTTTACGGCCACTTCCGCCACATGCGTGACCGGTCTGGTGGTGGTCGATACGTTGACCCAATTCAATTTGTTCGGACAGCTGGTGATCCTGACCTTGATCCAGGTCGGCGGACTTGGGTTTATGACGGTCGCCACCTTTATCATTATTTACACCGGCAGACGGATTGGATTGAAAGAAAGGTTGGTCATCCAGGAAGCGCTCAACGTCAATTCGATGGAGGGCGTGATCCGGCTGGCCCGCAACATCGTTTTGATCACGGTCGGGATCGAACTGATTTTTGCTGCGATCCTCGCTGTCCGCTTTTCGGTGGAGATGCCGGTCGGTCAGGCGATTTACTATGGAATCTTTCACGCGGTCTCCGCTTTTTGCAATGCGGGGTTTGACCTGTTTGGCGACTTTAAAAGTTTGACTGGTTTCGTGGACGATCCGACGGTCAACCTGGTGATCATGCTCCTGATCATTCTGGGAGGGCTGGGCTTCACAGTGCTGGTCGATCTGTGGAAGGCGCCAAAACCAGCGCGCTTGTCGCTGCACTCGAAACTGGTGCTGACGATGACAAGCGCATTGCTGCTGATCGGTGCAATCGGCTACTTCTTGTTGGAGATGCACAATCCGAAGACGCTCGGGTCGCTCGGTTGGGACGGCAAAATTCTCGCCTCGCTGTTCGCATCCACCACCGCCAGAACGGCCGGGTATGCGACGATCGATTATGGTTCGATCACGGATGCTTCGAAATTGTGGACGATTTTGTTAATGTTTATCGGTGCTTCACCGGGGTCGACGGGGGGCGGTATCAAAACGGTTACGACGATCGTGATTTTGCTGCACGTGTATAGCGTCATCACCGGCAAGGACACCACGTCTGCGTTCCGCAAAAGCATCGATCTGAAAACCATTTACAAATCGTTTGCGATAGCCGTTGTTTCCGCCATCATGTTGCTGGCTGTCACTTTTACCTTGACGATCACGGAGCAGAAAGAATTCATCCGGCTTTTGTTTGAAGCAACGTCCGCGTTTGGCACGGTCGGTTTGTCGACCAATTTGACGCCCGAATTGTCTCATGCCGGCAGAGCGATTCTGATTTTGATGATGTTTGCCGGCCGGGTCGGACCGCTCACCCTGGCGCTGGCCTTGGCCGCCCGCGCACAGGACAAAGCATTGATCAAATACCCGGAAGAAAAATTGTTCGTGGGCTAGGAGGTTTCTTTCATGAAGCAGTATGCGGTGATTGGGATGGGCCGCTTTGGAACGAGCGTGGCGAAAACGCTGTATGAGATGGGATATGAAGTGCTCGGCATCGACACGAATAAAGACCGTATCCAGGATGCGGTGGATTTTGTGACGCATGCGGTCACAGCTGACTCAACCGACGAGAACGCCCTGAAAGCATTGGGAATTCGGAATTTTGACGTGGTGGTGGTGGCGATTGGCGCCGATATCCAGGCTTCGATCATGACCACATTGATTCTGAAAGAGTTGGGCGTTAAAAAAATCGTGGTGAAAGCGCAAAGCGAGCTGCACGGCAAGGTGTTGGAAAAAATCGGCGCCGATCGGGTGGTTTACCCGGAGCGGGACATGGGAGTCCGCGTTGCGCATAACCTGATTTCGCCAAACATCCTGGATTATATCGAACTGTCGCCGGAATACAGCATGGTCGAGATTGTGGCCAACGAAAAGATGGTCGGCAAGACGCTCGCCGAGTCGGATATCCGGCGGAAGTTTGGCTGCACCGTGATGGCGATCAAATCGGGCGATCAGATCAACATTTCGCCGATGGCGCAGGATAGGATCAAACAAGGGGATGTGCTGGTCGTAGTCGGCAAAAACGAAGATTTGCAGGAACTTGAGGAACAGGCGTAGCTGCGCCTGCCTCCGATTGGGCCGGCAGTCGTGGCAGAACTCGGTTCGGTCGGACGCAGGCCAAATGTTGTCTTGTGAAAGAAAGGGGATTGCAGGTGGAACGGATTACATCTTCACGTAACAGTCGTGTTAAAGAATGGGCGGCTTTAAAGCAGAAAAAGTTCAGGGATCAGACCGGCCGATTTTTGATCGAAGGCATTCGGCTTGTCGAGGACGCGGTGGAATCGGGGGCGCCGCTGGAAACGGTGCTGATTCTCGAGGAGCTGCTGCCGACCGGACGGGTCGACCGGATTCTCAACGGGTCCCTTTCGCTCGGCGCGGAACTGATCCAGGTCAACCAGGCGGTGATTGAGCATGTGGCAGATACCAGGACGCCGCAAGGCGTGATCGCGATCGGCCAGCAGTATCAGCATGACTGGCAAGGCTTGCTCGCCGCCAGGCAGAATCCGTTGTATCTGGTGGCGGATGCGGTTCAGGATCCGGGAAATCTCGGCACGATGATTCGCTCGGCGGATGCGGTCGGGGCGACGGCGGTGTTTGTCGGAACGGGCAGCGTGGACCTCTATAACCCGAAAGTGGTTCGGGCGACGATGGGATCGCTGTTTCATTTGCCGATTGTAGAAGTTTCCTTGCCAGAATTGCTGCCGATTTTGCGGGAACATCAGGTGACCGTCATCGGCACTTCGACCGATGTCGAAACGGATCTCTACTCGCAAGATTTGGCAGGCGGGATCGCGGTTGTGATCGGCTCCGAGGCGCATGGTATTTCCGAGGAAATCCGACAAGCGATCGACCGTTGGTTGTCGATTCCGATGCCCGGCAAAGCCGATTCCTTGAATGCTGCCATCTCTTCGAGCGTGATTCTGTACGAAGCGCTGAGGCAAAGAAGGGTGAAGGAGTAGGCGCGTAAGGAGGTGGCAGGATGAGATATGACTTTGACCGGGAAATCAATCGTCTGAACACTGCCAGTGAAAAATGGGACGGTTTGGAAGCGCGCTTTGGCGTGAAGAACGCAATTCCGATGTGGGTGGCGGACATGGATTTTATGTCTCCCGCGCCTATCATGGAAGCGTTGCAGCGGCGGGTGGCACACGGCGTCTTCGGTTACACGATGAGACCCGATTCGTATTATGACTCGATTGTCGAGTGGCTGAAAAGAAGGCATGATTGGCACATCGAGAAAGAATGGATCGCACATGGTCCCGGTGTAGTGCCGGCTCTTTCCGTGCTGATCGGAGCGTTTACACAACCGGGCGATAAAATCATCATCCAGCCGCCCGTCTACCATGCGTTTTTCCGCATCATCCGGGGGCAGCAGCGGGAAATCGTCAACAATCCGCTGAAATGGGAAAACGGGCGCTATACGATGGATTTTGACGATCTCGAAGCGAAAATCGACCCGGCCGTCAAAATGCTGATTCTTTGCAGTCCGCACAATCCGGTGGGGAGGGTCTGGAGCTGGGAAGAGCTTGCGCGGTTGGGGGAAATCTGCGGGCAGCACAACATTCTCGTCATTTCGGACGAAATTCATTTTGACCTCGTGTACAGGCCAAACAGGCATATCCCTTTTGCTTCCATCTCGCAAGAGTTTGCCGACCGCTCGATCACCTGCATTTCGCCCAGCAAAACGTTCAACCTGTTGGGGCTGCAAACCGCCAGCGTCATTATTCCGAACAGCCAGCTTCGCCGTGCGTTTCAGCGGGAGATCGGCCGGTTGGCCATCGGTTCGCCCAACACGTTTGGGGTCGTCGCCCTGGAGAGCGCCTATCGCCACGGCGAAGAATGGTTGGAGCAGTTGATCGAGTATCTGCAAGGAAACGTGGATTTGGTCAGCCGTTACTGTCAAGAACGGATTCCGCAAATCAAAGTGATCGAGCCGGAAGGCACCTACCTGGTCTGGCTGGATTGCCGGGAATTGGGGCTTTCCGCCGGAGAGCTGGACCGGTTTATGCTTGACCGGGCGAAGGTGGCAATGAATGGCGGCCATATGTTTGGCCAAGGCGGCGAAGGGTTTATGCGGATGAATATCGCGTGCCCGCGCGCCCTTGTGGAGCAAGCGCTGCGGCAAATCGAGCAGGCGGTCCAATCGCTGCACGGGACAAAATAAACACGCGAAGCAGGGAACGGCGAAACCAGGAACTCCTTGCGTTCCGCATGCGGCTGTACTATACTTAAAAGCAAAATTCCAAACGCGAACAGCAATGCAGGAGAGAGTACGGACAGCGTATGCCCTTACAGGGAGGAGATGCCACAGACTGCGAGCATCTCCAGGGATAACTGGGCCGGAAGTTCACTCCGAAGCTGCCGCCTGAACCAGATCCGATTTTTCGATAAAAATCGGTGATCTGCAGTAGGGTGGGCCGGGATGTTCCCGTTATCGCAAATGAGAGAAGCAGACGACCGTCTGCTTAATAAGGGTGGTACCGCGGAATCGAACAGCCTTTCGTCCCTTGCCGGATGAAAGGCTTTTTACTTTGTGAGTAGGAGGATCCACATGAAGGAGCAGCTGCAGAAGTTGCGCGAGCAGGCGATGGACGAGTTGGCGAAATGCGAAGCGCAAAACGAACTGACAGAGTGGAAAGTGCAGTATTTGGGCAAAAAAGGGGAGCTCACCTCGATTCTGCGAGGGATGGGGCAATTGTCTCCGGAGAAGCGCCCGCTGGTCGGACAGTTGGTAAACGACGTCCGTTCCGCTTTGGAACATGCCTATGAGCAGAAAGAAGCGGAATTGAAGCGGAAAGCGCTGGAAGAAAAACTGAAAGCGGAAGCGATCGATGTCACGCTTCCCGGGCGGATGGTTCCCGTCGGTGTTGTGCACCCGCTGAACCGAGTGATCCGGGAGATTGAGGACATTTTTATCGGACTCGGTTTCGAAGTGGCGGAAGGGCCGGAAGTGGAAACCGATTATTACAACTTTGAAGCGCTGAACATCCCGAAAAATCATCCGGCCCGCGACATGCAGGACACCTTTTATCTGACGGAAGAAATCCTCATGCGGACGCACACCTCGCCGGTGCAGGTGCGCACGCTGGAGGCGAAAAAGGGAACCGTGCCGGTTCGCATCATTTGTCCCGGCCGTGTCTACCGGCGGGACGACGATGACGCAACCCATTCCCACCTGTTTACGCAGGTGGAAGGGCTGGTCGTCGATCGCCAGATCCGGATGAGCGATCTGAAAGGGATTTTGCTGACATTCGCCCGCCAGATGTTCGGTCCGGAGCAGCAAATTCGCTTGCGTCCCAGCTATTTTCCGTTCACCGAGCCGAGCACCGAAGTGGATGTCACCTGCATGGCATGCCGCGGGGATGGCTGCCGGATTTGCAAGCATACCGGCTGGATTGAGATTTTGGGCGCTGGCATGGTGCATCCGCGCGTGCTCGAGATGGCTGGCTATGATTCGGAAACGTACACGGGCTTCGCGTTCGGTATGGGGGTCGAGCGAATTGCCATGCTCAAGTATGGCGTCGACGATATCCGCTATTTTTATGTGAACGATGTTCGTTTCCTCAAGCAATTTGCGAGTCGCTCGTAAGGGAAGGGATTGTCGATGAAGATTTCATACAACTGGTTGCAAGAGTATATCGATCTGGGACCGGACATGACACCGGAAAAGTTGGCCGATCTGTTGACAAACCACGGCATCCCGGTGGAAGTGATCGAGCAGTTGAACAAGGGGATCGAGAATGTTGTGGTCGGCCACGTGCTGCAGACGGAACCGCATCCGAATGCGGACCGGTTGAAAGTCTGCACGGTCGATGCGGGAGGCCCCGAGAAGCTGCAGATCGTGTGCGGAGCGCCGAACGTAAAGCCTGGGCAAAAAGTGCCCTGTGCCGTGGTGGGAGCGGAACTGCCCGGCGGCGTCAAAATCAAACGGGCGAAACTGCGCGGCGTCGAGTCGCAGGGGATGCTCTGTTCCGCCGGCGAATTGGGAATGGACATCCGACTGCTGCCGAAAGAGCAAACGGAAGGCTTGTACATTCTGCCGGACGATACGCCGGTCGGGGAGTCGATTTTGCGCGTCCTCGGGCTGGATGACGTCGTATTGGAACTGGAGCTGACCCCGAACCGGGCCGACTGTTTGAATTATCGGGGTGTCGCCTACGAAGTGGCGGCGATTCTCGGCAAACAACCGAAATTTGCCTGGACGGAACAGGCCGCGGAGACTGGCAATCCGGCTGTTTCGCCCTCAAGTGATAGCCAGGCCGGCCCGCCGCTGGTCCGGGTGCGCATCGAATCTGCCAACTGCGCGCGCTATGCGGCGCAAGTGGTAAGGGGAGTCAAAATCGCCCCGTCCCCGCTCTGGCTGCAGATGCGGCTGCTGACAGCAGGCGTTCGGCCGATCAATAACATCGTGGACGTGACCAACTATGTGATGTTGGAATACGGTCAGCCGCTGCACGCGTTTGATCTGGCCGAAATCACCGAATCGACGATCGTCGTCCGCCAGGCGGAAGAGCAGGAAACGATTGTCACGCTGGACGGCCAGCAGCGGACGCTCGATTCTTCGATGCTGGTGATCGCCGACGCGAAGCGGGCGATCGGCATCGCCGGGGTGATGGGCGGCGAAAACTCGGAAGTGCGCGGCTCCACCACCGATATCGTTCTGGAAGCGGCCTCTTTTGATGCGGGTTCCGTGCGGCAAACGGGCAAAAAATTGGGTCTGCGCTCAGAAGCGCAAATGCGGTTTGAAAAAGGGATCGATCCGACCGTGCTGCGTCCCGCTCTGCAGCGAGCAGCTTGCTTGATCACGGAGTTAAGCGGCGGCGAATTGGCCGGCCCGCCTGTCGAGGTGGTGCAGCAGCCGGCTGAAGAGCTGGAAATTCAATTGCGCGTCAGCCGTACCAATCAGATTTTGGGCACAGACCTGACGGTGGATCAGATCGGGGCAATTTTGACAAGGCTCGGTTTTGCAACCGTGACTGTCGACGCTGACACATTCCGCGTCACGGTGCCGACCCGCCGGCCCGATATCACGCGCGAGATCGATCTGATCGAAGAGGTCGCAAGGCTGCACGGATATGATAAAATCGATACGACGATGCCGGAAGGCGTGCTGTCGCAGGGAGGGCTGTCGAAACAGCAGCGGCTCCGCCGGACGATTCGTGAACTGCTGACCGGAATGGGCCTGTTGGAAGTGTTGACCTACAGTTTCACCAACCCGACCTGGCTGGAGCCGCTTGGCCTCGAGGAGTCGTCGCCACTCCGTCAACAGCTGCCGCTGGCGCTGCCGATGTCGGATGAGCGCAAAGTGCTGCGGACGACCCTGCTGCCCAGTCTGGCGGAAGTGGTGCAATACAATCTAAACAGGAAAAATTTGGATATGGCGCTGTTTGAGATCGGCAAAGTGTTTTTTGCGAAAGATCTGCCAGTCACCGAACTGCCGAGTGAAGATGTGAAAGTGGCCGCGATTTTCACCGGTGCATTCGGCGGTCTGGCGATTGGGGAGAAGCCGCGCAAAGTTGATTTTTACACGGTCAAGGGAATTGTCGAAGCACTGCTGGCGAATCTGGGAATCAAACAGGTTCGCTATCAACCGGCGGCAGTTCCCGGCATGCATCCCGGCCGAACTGCATCGGTGGAAGCGGGAGGTGTAACACTTGGCTTTCTCGGGGCGCTGCATCCTGAGGTGACGGAAGCGTGGGACCTGAAGGAAACGTACTACTTCGAGCTGAATCTGGCGGCGTTGGAAGAAGCGGCGGAAGACAAAATCCTATTCCGCGCGTTGCCGAGATTCCCGGCGATCGAACGGGACATTGCGGTCGTCGTTCCGCTCGATGTGCCGGCAGGTTCGCTCGAACTGGCGATCCGGGAAGCGGCCGGCGAACTGCTGGAAGAGGTGCGTCTGTTCGACGTGTACCAGGGAGAGCAGGTGGAGACAGGCAAAAAATCGGTCGCCTTCTCCCTTGTCTACCGGGCGGAAGACCGCACGCTCACCGACGAAGAAGTGCAGGCGAGGCACAATCGGGTGATCGAGGCGCTGGAAAAAGGATTCCAGGCGGAGCTTCGGTCGTAGCCGGCAGCAAGAAATTTCGATCCCAAGGCGCAGATGCATGTCAGTGGGATGTTTTTGGGCCAGATATTTGCAGGATTTTGCTCTTTCTGAGACGAACATAACAGAGACGGGAACAAAAGGGGGCGGGTCCCTTGCAGAAAGAGGAAACCAATCGAATTCGCGTGGATATCTACGGACAGGAGTATCAACTTCGAGGGAAAGCCTCAACGGAGCACATCAGGCTGGTAGCCGGCCTGGTGGACGACAAGATGCGCGAGATCGCTCGCGGCAACCCCCGCCTGGATCTGAACCGGCTGGCGGTGTTGGCGGCGGTCAACATCGCTGATGAATACTTGCGCTTGCGCCAGGAATATGAAGAACTGCTGAAACTGCTGGAGCGGTCGGCCGAGCGGCCGCCAGGGAGACCGGATCGTGACGATCACTGATATCGCGCTGCTCGGAATCCTGCTGTTTTTTGTCTGGAACGGCTATATGACAGGCTTCGTGCTGCAGGTGGTACGGTTTGTCGGAGGGTTTGTCGCGTTTTGGGCTGCCAAAACGTACAGTCCTCCGATCGCGGCCTGGCTCAAAAGCGTGTTGGGCCAGCCCGGCGGAGCTTTTCCGGGAGACCCTATCGGATACACCGGCATTGGCGGCGGATTTGCCGGTACTCTGCTGCAGGACGGATACGGCATACTCGCCTTTGTCCTTGTATTTGCCGCCGGTTTGTTGTTGACCCAGCTGGCGGGGCGGGTCGTTGACCTTGTCGTTTCCCTGCCGGGACTTTCCTTTGTGAACCGGGTGGCGGGATTGGTTGCAGGTTTGCTGATCGGATTTCTGATTTTGGTCGTGGCGGTCAATGTGGCCTACGTTCTGCCCATCCCCAATCTGCACACTGCACTCGAAGGCTCACAGGTTGCGTCCGCCCTGTTGCATGCGGGGTTGAGCAAGATGCTGTTTGCAAAGTAACCAATATCTCTGGTTGTCGCAGGAAAGCCAGTGAAATCCTTGTCCGGGATTCGCTGGCTTTTTTAATCGCATTGGCGGTCACCATCCCCTGAACCCATTGTTGATTCGCCTGTGTCTATATGGCGGGAAGCGGTGTACATGAGAAAACGAACAACCGGTTTGCTTTTCTCTTTGTTGCTGATTGGCTGTTCCGCTCACACAAGGGGAAGCGGCGCCATACGGCACATGGAAAGGAAGAGCACATCAAAGCCATTGTGTGAAGTCAATTGTCACAGCCGGCGAGGGAGGAAATGGACGGTTCCTGAAATGAGCATCGGCCGGCATGTCAACATGCGCGGCCAACGCTCACATTCGCTTATCTGCGATCATCCGCCCGTTCGCGGTTGCGTTCGCCAGCCGGTTCGCTCCGCAGCACATTGCCGGGAACGAATAGATCGATGACTCCGATCACGAGCGATGCCAGCAGCGCTCCCAGGATCGTCACCCGCATGCCGGGCACAAACCATTGGGCGATGTAGATGACGACAGCGGAAGCGATGAAACCGGAGATCCCTCTGCCGAACGGCGACACTTCCCGCCCGAACAGCCGCTCGATTACCCAGCCGAGCGCCGCGATCACAATAGCTGCAAGGATCGCGCTGAAAAACGTAAGCCGTCCAAAACCGGGAACCAGATATCCGACAACCAGCAGGACAATGGCTGAGACCACAAATCGAACGACGGTACCGATGAAGTTGTTCATCACCAAACGCCTCCTTTGGGTTACAATAGGTAAGGGTCCAGCTCACAAGTAGTTTCTGCATGATCGCTGGATTCTATCGCAGAGAAATCTTGCTACAGGAGGAAATTCCATGAATCAACGGGTGCTTCGTGTACTCGAATACCATAAAATTGTCGAACAACTGATCCGCCAGGCGAGCACGCAGATGGGGAAAGAACTGGCTGGCCAACTGCAGCCGTTTGCCGGAATTGACGTTGTGCAACAAGCGTTGGCGGCTACCGAGGAAGGGAGGATGGTGTACCGCCTGAAAGGGCTGGTGCCGCTGGGAGGCATCCGGGATATCCGGCAAGCGGTCAAACGGGCAGCGGTTGGCGGCACACTTGATGCGAAAGGACTGTTGGATGTCGCCGATACGATTATGGCGAGCCGCCGTTTGCGCAAATTTGTTTTGGATCTTGCGGAACAGCAGCCGATTCCGACTCTGCAAAGGTTGGCGGAGGAACTGTTCGAACTTCGTCCGCTTGAGGAAGAGATCCGTGCGGCGATCGACGACAACGGGGAAGTGGTCGATGACGCGTCTCCCGAATTGAAGAGCGTGCGCAACCAGATCCGGCAAACCCAGGGGAGAATTCGCGAGAGGCTGGATGCGATTCTGCGTAGCCCGGAGTCGCAAAAAATGCTGCAGGAAGCGATCGTGACGATCCGCAACGACCGCTATTGCATTCCGGTGAAAGTGGAGCACAGGGGTGCTTTTGGCGGGATCGTGCACGACCAGTCCGCATCCGGAGCGACTCTGTTTATTGAGCCGGCTGTTGTCGTTCAATTGAACAACAGTCTGCGCGAACTGGAGCTACAGGAACGGCGCGAAGTGGAACGAATCCTGGCCCGTTTGAGCGGTCTTGTCGGGAGCGAGGCGGACGTTTTGCAATCCGGTCTGGCCGCTTTGGGTGAGATCGATTTTATTATGGCCAAAGCGCAGTTGGCTCATCAGATGAAAGCCGCCTTGCCTGCTGTGAACGATCATGGGCGGATTCGCCTGAAACGGGCGGTGCATCCGCTGCTGGAGCGGGACAAGGCGGTGCCGATCGATGTTCGGCTGGGGGACGATTTCAATCTGTTGATTATCACCGGGCCGAACACGGGCGGCAAGACGGTCACGCTGAAAACAATCGGGCTGCTGACGCTGATGGCGATGTCGGGGCTTTGCATCCCGGCTGACGAAGGCAGTGAGATCTCCGTGTTTGCCGAGGTGTTTGCCGACATTGGCGATGAACAAAGCATCGAGCAGAGTTTATCGACGTTCTCCAGCCACATGACGCATATCATCGAGATTCTGGAAAAAGCGGACTCCCGCTCCCTGGTGCTGCTCGACGAATTGGGGGCGGGCACCGATCCTGCGGAAGGGGCGGCGCTGGCGCAGGCGATTCTCGATTTTCTGCGCAAGCGCGGCGTCAAAACGGTGGCCACCACGCACTACAGCGAACTGAAAGCGTACGCCTATTCGCATCCGGAAGCGATCAACGCATCGGTCGAATTTGATGTGGAGAGCCTGCGGCCGACCTACCGCCTGCTGATCGGGGTTCCCGGCCGCTCCAACGCGTTTGCCATTTCCGAACGGTTGGGGCTGCGCAAGGAGATTATCGAGGACGCCAAGTCGCGCATGCATGCGGACAACATCCAGGTGGACGAGCTGATCCGCCGGTTGGAAGCGAATCAGCTGCAGGCGGAACGGGATCGCCGAGAGGCGGCGGAGCTGCGCAAGGAAACGGAAGCGTTGCGGGCGGAGCTTGAAAAAGAGCGGGAACAGTTGTGGCAGCAGCAGCAGCGGCTGATCGAACGGGCGGAGGAAGAAGCCCGCGAAATCGTGCGGAAAGCGGAACGGGAAGCGCAGTCGATCATCCTGGAACTGCGGCGGATTCGGCAGCAGGAAGGCGCCAATGTGAAAGAGCATGAACTGATCGAGTTGCGCAAAAAACTGGAAGAGGCCGCACCTGCCGGCCGCGAACGTCGCGTTCAGAGGAAAACGGCGGAGCAGCAGGAGCTTCGAACGGGAGATACGGTCCGCGTGCTGACGTTCAACCAGAAAGGCACGGTGCTGGAAGTTGGCGCAGGGGAAGCGCTTGTTCAAATCGGCTCGATAAAAATGAAAATCAAGTTGTCCGATCTGGAGAAGATCGAGGAGAAAAAACAGGATACGCGCGGCATGGTGAAGCGCAAGTCGGATGAACCGACGCGGCTGGAGTTGGACTTGCGCGGCGCGACGGTGGAAGAAGCGACGTATGAGATCGACCGCTACCTGGACAGCGCCGTGATGGCCGGCTTGTCGCAGGTGTCGATCATCCATGGCAAAGGCACGGGCGCGCTGCGGGCGGGGGTGCACGAATTTTTGAAGAAACATCCGCAGGTGCGCTCCTTCCGCATCGGCGAGCATGGGGAAGGGCACACCGGAGTGACGATTGTGACATTGAAATAAATCAGGCCTCTGCAAACGCTTTTTACGGACCCGCGTGCCAGGTGATAGGAAGAGGGTTAGCTGCCCCCTCCTACTCGATCGGCGGAGGGGGAAACTAGACCGGGTGGTTCCTGCGCCGTTCGGTTCGGCTGGCTGCCCATTTTTGCAGCGCTTGGCCAAGCCATACGAGAGTTACAACCACGATCACGCTGAACAGCACGTTAAACAGGAACAGATGCTTCCCGAGATCCGCTTCCCCGTCGCCAAGCAGGGGCGTTACAAACTGCATGGCGGCCATCAGCGCCAGCATCAGCCAAAATTCGGCCAGCAATTTGCCGTTGGGCTTGCCGGCCCGGCGGTGCTGCCGCCAGAGCAGAGCGACAAACAGCAGAAAATAGCCGATGAACAGCCAAACCGATTTGGGAATGACATGTTTCAGTGTCCACGTCCATTGGCTGAACTGGTGGCTGACCGCAAGCGGTCCCTTATTGGCGCTTTTTTCGTAGGTGCCGAGGTAGAACTCAAGGTTGAGCGAATTGTGTGCCACTACGTCCAACTTGTGCAGGAAACGGACCGGGTGAGTCAGGTAGAATTTGACCACTTTCGACCTGTTCATGCGGTCATAGAACCCATTTTGAAACGATTCGCTCGTGATGTCGATCGGTTTGTTCGGCGTGAAGTAATGGGTACCGGCGAGAGCCGCGTACTGCCCGGGCAACCCCAGCTCTCGCAAATCGGCCAGCGGTGTCGGAGAGTCTTTCAAAATCCCGTAAAACACCGTCTGATACGTATTGATCCGATCATACGGATTCAATGACGACATCACGACTGACACGACGAAAATGAAAGCGGACCAGAGAGCGATCGTCCGCTTCCATTTTTTCTCCCCGTGGAGTTGTGCCAACCGCCAACCGAACAGGGGCAGCAGCAAGCCGAGCAGCCCATTTTGCACTTTCGCCAGCACCAGGCACAAGGCGGTGAGGAAGAAGCCGTTCAGGATCCGGTAGTCCGGTCTGCCAGCAGGGGCTCGATCCGGCAGCAGGTGCAAGGCAAAACCGATCATTGCCAGCAGGAAAATCAAGGACGAGCTTTCTGAGAAAAACGAGTTAAAATAGGCAAAATATCCGACATCGACGAAACCGAAACCGAGCAACAGCGCGATCCATCCTCTCCCGGCTACGCCTTGTCTGCGAAAGCCGGTGACGATTAACAGGATCGCGGCCAGAAATGAAATGGTATGGACAAATCCGAGCGAGCGGATGTCAAATGTCGTTGGGGACATCCACAACCGGTTCACCCACAATGCGATTTGCAAAAAAAGAATTTCCGTTGACACATAGGAACCGAGTTTGCTATCACCGACGGCAAACTCGCGATTCACATAGTTGAAATATTTCTGTTGCGGGTCATCGGTTGTGTATTGCAACCCTCCCCAGCTCATGATCCGTTCAAAATCCCCATTATTCGCCAGCCCGATGATAGGAGGCAACAGCAGCTGGGAGACGAGAACGAGCAGCATGGCGAGAAAAACCAGCAGATCCAGGTAGCCGAATAAACGTTTCATGTACCTCTCCTTTTATGAACGATTCTTGATGGAAAGCGAAGGGGCTGCGGGACCCGGCGGCGGACCGCCGGAAGCTTTGACCGCAGCGGACGGTGGAGATGTCACCGAACCGTTCTTGGCGGCCACTTTGTACCAGACGTTGCTGCCGCTTGCCGTGATGTCCTGGTAACTTGTGCCTGACAAAGTTGCCAGTTCTTCAAACGAGTTGCCGTCCAAGCTTCTGTACAGGATGTACTGGGCGGCCCCGGGAACCGGCTGCCAGGAGACCGAAATGCCTGCCGGACTGCTCACCGCTCTCAAACCGGAAGGAGCATTCAGGGCGGCTCCCCCGGGAACTGCCTGCACGGAACCGGATGCCGGTTGAATCACTCCATTGGCAACGGCGGCCACCTGGTAATAATAGGTCGTTCCAGCTTGTACCGCGGTATCCGTATAGGCGGTGCCGTTTACAAGGTCGGACACCACTGCATACGGACCAGCCGGTGACGTCGAGCGGAGAATCATGTATCCGCTCGCCCCTTCGACTGCTTGCCAACTCAATGAAACCGATGTCGGCTCAGTCCCGGTCACCTTCAGGCCGACAGGTGCCGGCAGGCTCGCGGACAACTTGTCGTCCTCGAATTCCTTTGGCAGCTCCAGATTCGCATCCCACGGTTTATAGCGCGGATCTCCGTAGGGCAGCGGATACGGCTCCCGTTTAATGAAGATTCCTTCCTTCACAATACCGCCGAGTGCGGCCGTTTTGTCGTTCAGCAAATATTTTTTGCCGTTGATCTCGACATATTTGACTTTCACCATCACATCGCACGGTTCCTTCGGCTCTGTGCCCTGCACGAACAGGTCGGTTGTCACCGTGCCGAGCGCCCGGCACAAATCGGTCGGGATTTTGCCGGACTTGGTACACACCTCCCGCCGGACCACGCCGTTTGGCATTGGCGCGAAGCCGTCCGCTTCCACGTCCATTTTTTCATACACGCGATCCATGATCTGGTTCCACAGAAGCTGCGGACGAATCCCCCTGGCATCGATGCCGCGTGGATCGACTAAGCGGTCCATCGGATAGGGGATGTCATACCCCACCCAGATGCCCAAAGTGATGCCCGGCGTGAAGCCGATGAACCAGGAATCGGTGGTGCCGTCTGTCGTACCCGTTTTGCCGGCGATCAACCTGTTGGGAAAATGGGATCCGACGATCGATGCTGTCCCTTTCCGCACCACGTCCCTCATCATATCGACCAGCACGTAGGCGGTTTGCGGCGAAAAGACTTTCGTTTCCTTCGGGGTGTGCTGATACACGACTTTGCCATTGCGGTCGACGATTTTCGCGATCAGGTGCGATTCTTTCCAAACCCCGTTGTTCGGAAACGTCGAGTAGGCGCTGGTGGCTTCCTCAACCGTCAGTCCGTACGCGAGTCCGCCGATTCCCGATACGAGATGCTCATCGCTTTTTTGTAAGGTGGTGACTCCCATTTGCTTCACGTAATTCAGCCCAACAGCCGGTGTCACCATTTGTGTCCCCTTGATCGCCGGGATATTGTAGGAACGCAGCAACGCTTCTCGAACAGTGATCAGCCCGTGGAACTGGCGATCGTAGTTCATCGGAAAATAGTTTCCGCCAGGTGCGCTTCCGTTGGCGAGCGATATCGGAACATCGTCGATCACCGAGCCGGGCGCGAGCAGTTTCTTTTCCGCCGCCGGTCCATACACGGAGAGCGGTTTCATCGTCGAGCCGGGTTGTCGCGGCAGGATCGTGTGGTTGTTTTGATCGCGGGTGAAGTCTCGGCCGCCGCCGACCGCGAGGATTGCGCCCGTTTTGTTGTCGAGCAGCGTGGCGCCCGCCTGTTGGATGGCGTCTTTCACTTGCTGCCCGTTGTTCGCCGTATAGCTGATCGGGTTGGCATAGAAGTTTTTGTTGTTGCGCAGCACCTCATCGACTGCGTCCTGCAATTGGCGGTCGATCGTCGTGTACACTTTGTATCCGCCTTTGAATAACGCTTGCCGCGCGTCATCAAGGCTGTTGTACGCGGCGACGGTCATCAATTTTTCGGCCGCCCGCTGTTCCACTTCCGAAATGACGAATGGATAATTGCCGTAGCGGGTGGAGGTTGCTTGCGGTTTGATGATCGATGCCTTGATGTCGAATGCACGAGCTTGCTGGTACTCGGCCTGCGTGATTGTACCCGATTCGAGCATCTCTTTCAACACGTACTCTTGGTATTCCAAAGCCTTGTCCAAATTTGTGTAAGGGCTGTGCTTGCTCGGGTTGTTCGTCATGGCCGTAAGCAATGCCGCCTGCGCCAGGTTCAGTTCTTTCGGGTCCTTGCCGAACACCGCCTTGGATGCCGCCTTGATCCCGTATATGTTGGTATCGCCCGCCTTGCCGAAATAGATCCAGTTCAAATAATGCACGAGAATTTCATCTTTGGTCATCACCCGTTCCAGCTGCAAGGCGAGGTACATTTCCTGCACTTTACGCTTGATCGTTTGCTCCTGTGCGGGAAAAATCACATTTTTCACCGTCTGCTGGGTGATCGTGCTGGCACCCGACATAATTCCGCCGCCGATCAAGTTCTGGTACACCGCCCGCAGAATGGCCAGCGGGTTGACGCCGAAATGGTTGTAAAAATCTTTGTCTTCCGCCGCCAGATACGCGTTGACGATATGCGGGGACACTTCCTGCAAACTTTTGATCAGTTCCCGGTTCCCGTCCGACTGCAAGGAGCCGAGCAGTTCTCCGTTGCGATCATACACGTTGGTGGTGGCGGACAGGTCGGAAAATGCCCCTGGGTTAAATGCCGGAGCGTCTTTTACCAGGTAGTAGGCGTATCCGGTGCCGGCCGCGAGCCCCAGAATGAACAGCGACAAAATGGAGAGAAGTGTGATCTTGATCCACGGACGAATCTTTTTCTTTTCTTTTTTGGCGGAAGCCGTCTGCTCCGGTGCCGCCGCTGTCTGGTCGTTGGTCATCTCAGTTCCCCCTTAATTGTCTCCATTATACCAAAATTGGAAATCGTTTCGAGAACCAGAGCGACCTGTTTTGACAATGTTCGGCAACGTATGCTACATTTCAGATAGCGGAAAAGAGGGCAATCGCGCGAATAACAGTGGATGTAGTATTCCCTTTCCAGCGGCAAGACTCGCTTTGCCAAGGGAGGGTTTTATTTTTATCAACGGGGGACAGAAGTGTGATGGATAACGAATTTGCTGCATCAACCGATCCGAAAATCGAAGCGGAAGTGCAGAGGCAATTGTCGGTCATCCGACTCGGAACAGCCGAAATCGTACCGGAGGACGAGCTGGTGAAAAAGTTGCGCCGTTCGATTGAAACCAACCGGCCGCTGGTCGTGAAACTGGGGGTCGATCCGTCAGGAGCGGATCTGACGCTCGGGCACACCGTGGTGTTGAATAAAATGCGCCAGTTGCAGAAGCTCGGTCATCGCGTGCAGCTTTTGATCGGCGATTTCACGGGGATGATCGGGGATCCGACGGGCAAATTGGAAACCCGCAAACAACTGACCCGCGAACAGGTGCTGGAGAACGCGAAGACGTATGCGGATCAGGCATTTAAGGTGCTGGATCCGGAGAAGACGGAAATCCTGTATAACTCCGCCTGGCTAGGGCGCTTGACGTTTGCCGATGTCGTCCGGCTGGCATCGACGATGACGGTCGCCCGCATGCTGGAACGGGAAGATTTTCAAAAACGGTTTGCCAACAATCAGCCGATCGCCCTGCACGAATTTTTGTACCCGCTGATGCAGGGGTACGATTCGGTCGCGATGCAGGCGGATATCGAGTTGGGCGGCACCGACCAGAAATTCAATCTGCTGATGGGCCGCATGCTGCAGAAAGAATTCGGACAGGAACAGCAGGTGGCGATTATGATGCCGATCCTGGAAGGGATTGACGGTGTGCAGAAGATGTCGAAGTCGCTCGGCAACTACATAGGCATTCATGAACCGCCGAAAGAACAGTACGGAAAAACGATGTCGATTCCGGATGAATTGATGCTCAAATATTTTCAGCTGGTGACGGACGTCCCGCCGGACGAAATTGAACGGATGCGGACCGGCCTAGCTGACGGTAGCCTGCACCCGCGCGATGTGAAAATGCGTCTGGCCCGCGAGATCGTCACCCGTTTCCATGGCAGCGAGGCGGCGCAAGCGGCGGAAGACCATTTTAAAACGGTGTTTCAACAAGGCGCGATTCCCGAGGAGGTTCCGGAGATTCGCCTGCAGCCCGGAGACTATTGGATCGTCAAATTGCTGACGGATGCGAAGCTGTGTGCCACGAACGGGGAAGCGAGACGAATGATCCAACAGGGCGGGGTGCGGATCAACTCGCAAAAAATCGACGATGTGGACGCCCGGATTGAACTGGAAGACGGCATGATTCTGCAGGTTGGAAAGCGTAAATTCGCGAAAATCCGCATTTCGTAAACATTTTTGAAAAAATTTGCGTAGGCGCTGCAGGAAAATGACGAAATTCATCCAATTTCATGTAGGGTGCTTTGTTTTTTTCGAAATTAGGCTCATATGGTGACGTGCGGTTAATCAGATGAATGAAGGGGCGTTCATTTTGCAATGGGTGCTTGGGGGAATTTTTCAGAAACGATCATCGAGCACATTCAATCCGGGGTCATTCTATTGGACAACGATGGACGGATAGCTGACCTCAACCGGTTTGCGGCCGATCTGCTGCAAATCGACAAAGCGGCATGGATCGGCCGAAGTGCTTGCGATTTGTTCCCTGAGCTGGATATGAGTGTGATTCGGCGGACACAAATCGAAAAAACGGCGATGCAGATCGAACAACTGCGGTTTCAACGGGAGGATCAGGAGCTGTTGTTGTCTGCCGAGGCAGCCCCGCTGATCGTGTTGGGCCAACCGGTGGGTGCATTCTTGACCTTCCAAGATCGCACCCAGTTTCAAGCGGTTTACAAAGATGTGCTGCGTGTGGAGAGGCTGGCCGTAATCGGAAGCATGGCGGCGGGTACGGTGCACGAAATCCGGAATCCGTTAACGACCATCAAAGGGTTTCTGCAATTGTTTGAAAGAGACATCAAACAGCTTGCCGTTATGGGGCTGGTGCAAAAGAATTTTGTCGACAAATGCGCCGGCATGTTTCCACTGCTGTTCTCGGAAATTCAGAAAATCGAGCGGATCCTGAGCGATTTTCTGCTCATCAGCAAACCGCAGGAAGTACGGTTTCAAGCGATCCAGATCAACGATCTGTTGCATGAAGTGCTGCCGCGGATACAGGAATGCGCCCTTTTCCACAATGTCCGTATCGTCTGTGAATTTCCCCGCAAAAATCCGAAGTTTTTCGGAGACCGCGACGAACTGGCGTGCGTCGTCATGAATCTTGTGGAAAACTCGCTGGAGGCGATCGAACATGACGCCGGCGAGATTCGGCTGTCGGTAGAAGTGTTCGACAATTATTTCCGGTTGACGGTGCGTGACAACGGCACCGGCATGCCGGCTGACCAGATTGGCTCGGTGTTTGATCCGTTTACCACCACCAAACCTGACCGGCCGGGATTGGGATTGTCGATCTGTCAACAGGTGATTACCCGTATGGGTGGCCATATCTCGATTACAAGCGAACTGGGCGTGGGGACTGCGGTGCATATCGAACTGCCTTGTTTTCGGGAAGAGGGTTCGAGTTTCCAGGAAATGCGGCCTGATGCGAACGCCGTTTGAACGAGGGGCGTGAATTCACCAGTGAATTCACGGCCTTTTTTCGTGGGGGAATTTGACGGCAACCGGTTGTGGTTGGGGAAGAATGGGCGCGTTCCCGATCAGGCCGATTTTTCTTATTGTACTGCCTGACCTTCCCGGTTCATACAATGAACCGAAGGGGGAGAGGCGTCCATGATCAGATTCGGCAGGAGACGACGCATGCGCCTGCGCAAGCCTGTGAAACGTTGGAAAGTGGTGGTGGCAACGGGGATGCTGCTGTTGATCGGAATCGTGATCCAGACGTTACTGTTTTTGGAATATAACCTGCAACCGACGTTTGTCCAAATCGCTGAGAATTACACGCGCAAAATCGCGACAGAGGCGATCAACGACGCGATCACCAAGAAAGTGGCGGAAGAGACCGATTATGAGCAGATCGTTCAATTTTATAAGGATGACCGCGGTAACATCCGTTCAGCCGTTTTTAACATGGTGGAGGCCAACCGGATCAAAGCCCAGACCACGAACCGTGTGCAAAGCGTGTTGAAGGTGTTGGAAGAACAGGAAATCAAGCTGCCGGTCGGTCAGGCGTTTCATTCGACCATTCTGGCGACATTCGGCCCGGCGGTGCCGATCAAAATCGTACCGATGGGCACGGCCAAATCGGACCTGGTGCCCGCTTCCGAGACATTGGGTATCAATCAAACAAAACATTCCTTGACGCTGAATATTCACGTGCAGGTGAACGTGGTGATTCCGTTTGTGACGCGACCGGTGGATATTGAAACACAGATACCGGTTGCTTCTGTTGTGATGGTGGGGGACGTTCCCACGTACTTTCTGGACGCCAAAGGGGTGCCGTTCGTTCCATCCGGCATGGCACCTGTTCCATCGCCTTCCTCGAAGTGATCTCCGTTTTCGCACGGAGGTTTTTTGTTGGGGACGGCTTACTGCGTGTTTGTGAGACGATGCGAGCTTTTGGTGCTATTTCTGCCGCTTGGTGTATAATTCAGCCAGAGGGTGAGAGTTGAGAGTTGTATGAATGAGATCACGAGGCGGTTTGTCGTTTTGTTTAATGAGGAAGAGGATTTTTACGAATGCCACGAGATTTTTGAATGGGCTTGGAAACAGACGGACGATCCGATCGACGGTCCGTTTTACAAAGCATTGGTGCAGGTGGCAACCGCTCAGTTCAAGTTGAAAAAAGGGGTGCTGTGCGGGGTGAGGAAGTTGTATCAGTACGCCGCTCCGGCATTGGACAGCTTGCCGGACGTTGTGCAAGGGATCGATGTGGCCAGGTTGCGGGAAGATTTTCGACGGCAGGTTCGTTCGTTGCCCGCCAAAGATTATATTGCAGAAGGCGAGTATCCACAGTACAGGATGCAAGTGATCAAGATCCATTGGGCCGAGACATGAACCTTTTGGATTAAGAAATCATCAGTTTGTGCTTGAAAAGGTGATGCAGCGGCTGGCAGAAGGGGAGGGAGCGGTATTTTTGCGCGTTTTTGTTATGGAATGTGCATTGAGTTGTCAAGTTGACCGTGTTATCATAGCACTTGTCGTCGCGAGAGGTGCGGAAACGTGAAGCGAACGGCGATAACAAAAGCATGTGATACGAAGTTAGAAATTGCCAGTTGCAATGGCAATGCGATTGTGGTAAATTGATAGTTGTCGCTGTTGAGCGGCAGCAACCAGATTCGTAATTTGGGCTCACAAGGGCAAGTGCCCAGGGTGCACATCATCCTGATCCAAGTCGTTCTTTGCACCCAATGGGCACAAGTACCCAAATGGCACAAGTCGCGCCAAGGCGGCGAAGCCGCCAGGTCGCGCTATGTAACGCTAAGGCCCTGAAGGGCCAAGTCGTTCT
>NZ_AQXL01000098.1 GCF_000376225.1 Effusibacillus pohliae DSM 22757 | reverse complement strand
GTTGCGATACGTGGTGCGTTCATGGGTTCGCTCGTAGGGTTCCGCTTGGATCTGCTCCGATGCTTGCTTCTGTAAGAGTTGGTTCAAAAACGACTGCATGAGAGATGGAGCCAGTTTGCCATGTGTTGTAAGCAGTTGGTGTAATTCTTCTGCGGAAAGGGTAAGATGGAAGTGAGTCATTTCGATTCCTCCTTGGGATATTGTTGTAGACAAACTCCATGATTCCCAAAAAGAGGATTGAAATGACTCTTCCTATTTCAGATCCTTTTTACACATAATACCGGACACAACTTCACCACCTTATGTACAAATCGAAGCCAATGCCATTTTATCTGAACAGTGGTTATAGTAACCATCTGTAATTTTTGGAAAATTGGATTACCAAAGAAAGGCTACAACACGCTCGTCCGCACCTCGTACATTTCCTCTACCGTCTTCCGACTCCATTCCTGCACAAACCCTGTTGAACATTGAATCAATGACCTTCAAACCCCCAAAAGATATACTTTCCATTACGTAAAAAAAGCGGCTCTCCACAGAAAGCCGCTATCTGCCGTGCGCCAAGCCGCGGATGTCGATCCCCCGCGCCTCGCACCATTGTTTCGTTTTGCCGGTGACAACGAGCGGGACGGATGTCAGTCCTTCGACTGACTCCGTCCCCACCAGGGTCATGATGGTGCGCAGTTGTTCATGCCAGCTGCCGATCGCTTCAATCACCCCTTGTACTCCCTGCTGTGTCAGGATGCGCAGGATCGGTCCCGCTACACCGACCGCCTTGGCCCCCAACGCCAGGCTTTTCGCCATATCGAGCGGATGACGGATACCGCCGGACGAGATCAGGTCGACGCCTGTGAGCCCCTTCGCCTCCAACAGCGAAACGGCGGTCGACTGTCCCCAATCCGTTAGATACTCATATTCCCCTTTTCCGCGCCGCCGATTTTCAATCGTTA
This sequence comes from Effusibacillus pohliae DSM 22757, assembly GCF_000376225.1. Taxonomy (NCBI): domain Bacteria; kingdom Bacillati; phylum Bacillota; class Bacilli; order Caryophanales; family Alicyclobacillaceae; genus Effusibacillus; species Effusibacillus pohliae. The sequence goes on along the minus strand of NZ_AQXL01000098.1, from coordinate 21,526 downwards.
CAAAATTGGTGCCGCCCCGGCCGCCGACATCGACGATCGACACGCCGATGCCCTTTAACTGGGTGTAGGTTTCCCGGCACATGCCAAAGCCTACTTCTTTCACGATCACCGGTGTAGAAACCCGCTCGACGACCGCCTGAATCGCCGCCAGCATCCCCTTGAAATGGCGGTCGCCTTCCGGCATCACCAACTCCTGCGGCACGTTCAGGTGCAATTGCAGCAGATTCGCTTCCACCATCTCGATCGCCCGCTGCGCGTCGTCGACGGAAGCACCAGCCCCCAAGTTGGCGATGATGATGCCGTGCGGGTTGACCTTCCTTACGATCCGGTATGTATCGACCAGCTCGGGATTGATTAGTGCTGCCCGTTGTGAGCCGACCGCCAGTGCAACTCCCGTTTCCCGTGCCGCTTCCGCCAGCCGCTGATTGATCTCTTTCGCGGCAGCCGCCCCGCCTGTCATTGCGTTAATAAAAACCGGCGAACTGAGAGCCAGCCCGCCGATTTGCGTATTCAGGCAGCAATCTTCCAGATTCGTTTCCGGAAGGGAGCGATGGACGAACTGCAGATCGTCAAAATCGGACCCACCCCCTGGGGGGGATGAGAGAGCGAGCCGGATGTGATCCAGCTTGCGTTTTTCTCTCGACATCGCCATCGCCGCTTTCTTATTTCTTCTTGAACAGATCTCCAAACATTTCGCCCAGTGTGACACCGGTTCCATGCGTTTGCTGTTTTTCCGCAAACAGGTCGGTTTCCCTGCGGCGTGCGTCCGCTTCGGCAGAGCGGATCGACAAGGAGATCCGCTTCTCCTGTTCGTTTACCTCAAGAACTTTCACTTTCACTTCCTGGCCGACTTCCAGCACTTCTTCCGGTGTGGCAACATGCCGGTTGGCAATCTGGGAGATGTGCACAAGTCCTTCCACTCCCGGCTGCAGCTCAACGAACGCGCCAAACGGTACCAGCCGTTTCACCGTTCCGGTCACTACTTGGCCGGGGGAGAATTTTTGGCCGATCCCTGCCCAGGGGCCGGGTTGCGCTTCCTTGATCGAGAGGGAAATGCGGCCTCTTGCCGGATCGACTTTCAACACTTTGACCTTGACTAGGTCGCCTTCTCTCACCACTTCAGCCGGTGTTTCCACACGATGCCAAGCCAATTCGGAAATATGCGCGAGACCGTCGATGCCGCCCAGATCGATAAATACGCCAAAATCGGTGATGCGGCGGACGGTTCCTTCCCGGATTTCACCCGGTTGCAGCGAATGGAGCAGATTTTGTTTTTTCTGTTCGAATTCTTCATCCAAGACGGCTTTTTGCGAAAGAATCACTTTATTGTCGCTGCGGTCCAACTCGGTTACTTTGACACGCAGCGTTCTGCCTTTGTAATCGCTGAAATCCTCGACAAAATGGCGTTCCACCTGAGAAGCCGGAATAAACGCGCGGACGCCGACATCCGCAACCAGTCCGCCTTTCACCACGTCGGCCACCTTCACTTCGAACACTTCACCGGATTGCAGGCGCTGCTCCAGCACATTCCACGCTTTCGCAGCGTCCGCTGCCTTTTTCGAGAGGATCAGTTTGCCCTCCTCGTCATTGATGCGAAGCACTTTGACTTCCACTTCGTCCCCGACCGACACGACATCCGCCACATTTTCCACACGCAAAGCCGACAGTTCGCCGATCGGGATGACGCCGTCATATTTGTAGCCGACGTCGACCAGCGCCTGACTGTCCTCGATCTTCGTGATCCGGCCTTTGACGATGTCCCCTTTATTTAATGTGACCACATTCGTCATTTCTTTCATTTCTTCCGACATGCAAAAAACCTCCTCAACCTGTGTCCCCAAACACGGATTTCAGTATCATTTATTGGCAAGGATGAAGGCATTCGTAGATTGCTTTCATACCCACTCCAATCAGAACTTGTGAAACAGCTACTCAATAGTATGTAAATTGATCGTTTGTTCGATACTTTCCTGCGCCAAGCGGCGGATGTGCTGCATGATCAGGCCGCTGACTTCCTCCATCACAGCCGAATTCGGTTTGCCGTTCCGATAGGAGCTCAAATCAACCGGCGGGCCGTAGACAATTTTCGTCTTGCGGAATAACCGGTAAGGCCCGATAATCGCCGTCGGAACGACCACCGCGTCGCTGCGCAGCGCGAAAAATGCCACGCCTTTTTTTGCTTCTTCCAGCATGCCCGATTTGACGCGCGTTCCTTCCGGAAAAATCCCGACCATGCCGCCCTGTTTCAATACCTCCAGGGTGGCAGTCAGCGCCTTCCGGTCGCGTGCCCCCCGCCTGACCGGAATCGCACCAAGCTGCCGGAGGATCGAGGCCAGGAGCGGGATTTTGAACAGTTCTGCCTTAGCAAAGAAGGAAATCCGCCGTTCCAGCCAAATGCCGATCGCCGGCGGGTCCAGCAAGCTGATATGATTGGCGCAGAGCAGCACAGGCCCTTCTTTGGGGATGTGTTCCTTTCCTCTGACGTCAAGAGGAAACAGGATCGAATACAAGATCCGCAACAGAGTTCGAACAAACCTATACACCATAGTACTCTGCTCCCTATTGATTGGTGCCAAGCCGCTGCCGGCAGATCGAAACAATCCGATCGACCACTTCCGGTACCGACAACCCGGTCGTGTCAATCGAGTAGGCGTCTTCCGCTTTCCTAAGCGGCGCCAAGTCCCGCGTACTGTCCATCTCGTCGCGCCTGGCCAGGCTCGCCATGACCTCTTCCAAATCGGTGCGCACCCCTTTGCTCAGCAGCTCTTCCAGCCGCCGGCGAGCCCGCTCCTCAAGCGAGGCGGTCAGAAAAATCTTCACTTCGGCGTCCGGTAACACGCAGGTCCCGATGTCCCTGCCATCCATTACTACGCCAAGACGTCCGGCCATTTTTTGCTGCAGTTTGACCAGTTGCGAGCGGACACCCGGAATCGCCGACACGGTCGATACATGTTCCGTCACTTCCGGCGAGCGGATCTGCTGCGTTACATCGGCACCGTCAACCCGCACGATTTGCCGATCATCGTCTGAATCAAAGGAAATGTCGATGGTGGAAGCCAACTCGACCATTTGCTCCTCGTCGGAAAACGGGATCCCTGACGCGATCGCTTTCCACGTCACAGCCCGGTACATCGCTCCCGTATCTATGTACAGCAATCCCAGCCGTTTCGCCACCATTTTTGCCACCGTGCTTTTCCCGGCTCCCGCCGGCCCGTCGATCGCCACTCGGATTCGATTCATTGCTGCGTCCTCCCACCGTACCTACCGAAAACAAAAAGCAGGCAAAGCCCGCTCGCCCTCATACTATCATACGACGGATTATCGCGCAAGAGAATCATTGTGAATCAAAATTTGATCGATCACGGCAACATGATCCTGGCTGGATTCCATCACGGTTCCCGGTGTCGGACTCGTAATCGAGGGATCGTTATGATCGATCTCAAACCGGAAAATGCCCGGTTGAGCCGAACTGTCGATCTCCAATTTGTCATGGTTTTTGACTTTCACCACAACTTCCGACTGTCGGATGTGAGCGACCGGAACCCCATTCACTTTCACCCAGGCGTCGACCGGTTTTGTCTGGGCCGCAACGGGTCGGATGATCAATTGTTTGGTGCCTGTGTCGGGCGCCGGGGCATCGGCGTCCTGCGATATTTTTTTTCCTTCCAGGCGGTCTGTCGGCGACAGCACCTGCCGGACTTCCGGCACCGAGAGCGCCAACTGGCTCGCCACGATGCCCGCAAATCCGGTGATGGCCAAGCGAAACAAAAGCCGTTCCAGTTTCGTGGAAACGGCCAAAAAACGTTCTTCGTAGGATTGAGGCCGACGATATTGCATATGCACACCTCCGCATATTCCCATCGTATGCTGGTATGAGGTGTTTCATACATCGTCGGTTACTTCCCGGAACGTAGCCAACCTCGTTCCCGCAACTGAATCTGTCTGTAATACACGTATCGAATCACCGTTTGCCGGTCCGCTTCGCTGATTTCCGCAAACTGCAAACCGGCGATACGGATGGTGGGGAGCACCGGGTTCGGCGAAATTTTCAAAATCCTCGCTTTGCCTGAGATCTCATGCACACGTTCCTCCACATTCAAGCAGAACCGCACGCCGACCAAGTCGCCGGAACGAAGCGGCTGGTCACTGCGAAACAGGATCGAAATCCCTCCGCCCGACAGGTTGCGCATCATGCACTCGATCCGGTGGATCTGTCTCGTGTCCAGATCCATCACCACGACTTCGACCGGAACCGATACGGGAACGCGTACAAACTGCCGTCGTTGGAAGCGGCGGATCGCCTGTTTGTCGGGACGTTTGATGCCTTGCAACTCGATCTCCTGAAACAAGCGGGTTTCCACGATCGTATCGAATTCGCAGGGCGCATCAGTCATATCAAAATAGCGGACGATCATCGCCGTTCCTTCCGGCAGCGGCTGCAGGGCTTGCGTCTCCAGATTCTTCGGAATCTCAATCAGCAACCACCGCTCGTTGCTGTCCAGCAATTTCGCACGATAGCGCCCCCTGAATATGCCGTCCGGCACATACAGCTCCAGATACTGCCCGAAATGGGGCATAAACATGTTGACTCCCCCTGGATTCGCCTGTCCATCTTTTCCCATTATACCTTATAAGTTGAAAACCTGGCAATCGATTAAATCACGTGAATACCGGGCCCTCACCCAAGTACTCGGAATCGGCTTCGCAGGCTCACAACACGTGAGGGTAAAAAAAGTAGAAGCGGGGATCTCCCCACTTCCGCTGCCTAGATCTGCTTCAGTTTTTCCACCTTTTCCTCATCACCGGTGTTGGCGTTGATATAAATCTTGTACGTGTCGTTGTCCATCGTGCCGATAAATTCATACGTGAGCACTTCCTGTCCGACATCGTTTTCCACCAAGGCCAATCCGGATTCCTGGATCTGCGTGTGTTTCGAGACGAACTTGCGCGCTTGCTCCTGCGTCAGTTTCGGTTTTCCAAGCGAACGCTGCTTGTGGTGAAACAGGTAGTCTTCGCCGTTGAACCCGATCACTTCCGCGTTGTCCAGCGCCAGTTTCAGCATCACCGTATCCGGATAAAGCAACACATCGCCCTGTTTCGGCACAAACGTGTAGACGGCCGTATTGTCGTATTGCTCTGTTTTGATCGGCACCATGTTCTTGTAGCCACGGGCAGCCAGCCACTGTTCCGCCGCCTGTTGACCCGCCACCAAATCCAGTTTCGCCTCCGGTACGTCACGGTCTTTCGCCAGCCACGCGACATGGCCGCCTTTGATCGTCATCTGCATGTAGTATTTTTGATCGTTCGGCTGTTGTACGGTGACAGAATAGGCGGGATACTTCGTGCCGGCTCCATTCTTCTGCACAATGATGCCGCTGGTGTCCGGTTTGCCAAGGAAAGCTGCTGCGTTTTTCGCCGCTTGCTCCTGCGGCACGTCCTGTCCACTGATATTCTCAATGTGCGGTTGGTTTCTCGTTTTGAGAGCGGACAGCGTCTCCGACTGAACTTCCGGAAAACCGGCCACTTTTTTCTCGACTGCCCGGAAACCGTCGACAATCTGGTTATCCGTTTTCTTTTGCGTTTGCGACAAAGCCAGTTCCGCATCCATCCAGCGCAGGTTGTGCTGCAGCACGTTGGCCTGCAATTTTTGCAGGTCCTGCTGGATATCGCTCGCCTCGTTGTAGAGGCTTTGCAACGTTTTCCACTCTTTGTCGCTCAATGGCTCTTTCCGCTGGTCGCGGACCGCCACCCGATAGGAGAACTCGCCGATATCCTGCAGGAACTGCTGAGTCCGGTTAAATGGCATCAGGCTCAGTGGAAGTTGCCCGAGATCGGACTGCGCCGCGTAGGAGATGCGCCAGATGTTCGACAGGCAAGGGGCCAATTGCCGCTGCGTGTTGATCGCCAACGCTTTGCCCAATTCCCCCTGCAACACGTCAAGGTTGGAAGACAAATCGTGAAACGCCCGCTGATACTGGTTCTCCGCTTTCAAAAGCAACGCCTGTTTTTGCTGATGTTCCCGGTATCCCCAAAAACCGGTGATGATCAAAGCCAGTACGCCTACCACCGTCAGGATTCTTCTCACCATAGTCGGCCTCCTCGTCTGTCAACTTACCGGCAGAAAATGTGTTTGCCGATTTTCTTGATTTGCGGTCTCGACCAAATCCATTTGGATGTGGCGGTTTCCGGGTTAAAATAGTAAATCGCGCCGCCGGACGGATCCCAGCCGTTGACAGCGTCGAGTACCGCTTTTCTGGCAGTCTGGTTCGGAGTCAGCCAGATCTGTCCGTCGGAGACAGCGGTAAAGGCTCCAGGCTGAAAAATAATGCCCGGAATCGTATGCGGAAATTGCGGATGTTCCAAACGGTTGAGAATCACAGCGGCTACCGCCACTTGACCGATATAAGGTTCACCGCGTGCTTCCCCGTAGACGGCGTTCGCCATTAAATTGATGTCACCTGCCGACAGCCGCGCGTGTGCATGCGTCATCGGCGGGGTTGGATTGCCGGGATTCGCTCCCCGGCGAGCTGGTTGCCGGGCGGGCTGCCCCTGCGCCCACGGATTGTACTGGGGCGTCGCGCGCATCAACATCGCCCGCGTGTCATTGCCGACGATTCCGTCCACCCGCAGTCCGAACCGGTATTGGAAATTGCGGACCGCCCAATACGTGCGCCAGCCAAAAATGCCGTCGATGCGCCCGCTGTAAAATCCGAGAAGCTGCAGCCTCCCCTGCAATTCCCGCACGTCGATGCCGGTACTTCCCTTCACCAGAATGCGATTCGTAAACGTCGGGACTGTATTTCGTTCCAGCGATAACGGATTGGTATAAAGAACCGAGATGGCAAGTGCCAGAGACAAGCAGGCTGCCAACATGCTCCATTTCAGTCTCAATGCGGTTCCCCTCCTGTGGCGATTTCTCCCTTGTATTGTGAGGAAGTAGCCCACCGTTTATGCCCATTTTTGGAAGGAAAAAAAAGACAGGAGCCAAAAGCTCCTGTCCGGTCGATTCAGCGCAATGTTTCAATTTCGAAATCCTGTTCGTTGTCGCACAAGCAACGCTTGAAGCCGGTATCGATATTCCCTTTATAATCGCGTGAACCGCGAAGGATGAAACTTTCGCCGCATTTTCTGCAGCGGATGTGCACTTTCACTCGATTGTGGCCCACGACGACTTCATCTCCCTGCCATGAAGTTTCAACGAACTCTCGCATAGGATACCCCCTTTTTTGCAAACTCAACAGCTTCAGTATCGTCAGACGCGCGGCCGGTTCATACCAGATGCTGTCAATCTTGCGGCTTGAACGGGGATTTGTCCTGCGCCGCTTTCACCTTGCGGAGTCCGAGGATCCACAGGCCGATCATAAACGGCAGCATGGCCGCCTGCCACAGATGCCGTCCTGACAAAATCAGGTCGTACGCCGCGTGCAACAGCCAGGCGGAGAAGAAAGACTGGCAGAGCAGGCGAAACTTTACCCATGCATGGGAAAATTTCGCTTTTCCCGCATAATAGCCCATCACCACCGCAAACAACGCATGGCTTGGCACAGGCAGGACGGCCCGAATCGCGGCCAATTGCCACCCGTGCGGAAGAAGCGAAACGAAGTTCTCAACGGTGGCAAACCCGAGCGATATGGCAACAGCGTACAAGATCCCGTCGTACAACTCATTAACCTCTTTACTGGTACGGATAAACAACAATAAAATCACGAATTTGACAGCTTCTTCGATGCCCGCGGCGACAAGCAGGATGTGCAAATAAGGCGATTCGACGAGCTGTTCCAGCAGTTGCTGCAAGACGGTGACCGGCAACACCGAAACCATGCCGAGTGCAAACGACCACAGCACGGTTCGCAGCGGTTCCGCTTCATACCGGTCCCGCAGGTAAAAATATGACAAAAGCGCAATCCCGGGCGCTATAGCAGCGACAGCGATCATCAGCAAGATCAAGCGATTCCCTCCCGTATGAATAAATCATTCGCGAGAGTACGCCGTTTTCCTGCAAAATTTGTCATTTATTTTCGGATCTGGTTCTTACTAAAATGGAGGCTAGGAGGACTGATCGAGATGAAGAAGGTATATGTGCTGACAACTGGCGGAACGATCGCCATGAGTGAAGATGAAGCGACCGGAACGGTGCGGCCGGTCGACGGGCAAGCGCTCGCCCGTTTTTTGCCTGGCGTTGCCAAATATGCGGATGTCGTGATGGAGGAAGTGTTCAATCTGCCGAGTCCTCATCTGACATTTTTCCATTTGCAACAGTTGTTGAACCGCGTGCAGGAGCGCCTGGCGGAGCCGGAGGTGGCGGGTGTGGTGGTGACGCACGGCACCGACACGCTGGAAGAGACCGCTTTTTACCTGGATTTGCAATTGCCGCCCGGCAAACCGGTGGTCGTCACGGGGGCGATGCGGTCTTCCAACGAGATCGGCGCGGACGGACCGCTCAATCTGCTCAATTCGGTGCGTACAGCGGCCAGCGAAGTAGCGGTTGGCAAGGGAGTGCTGGTGGTGTTGAACGACGAGATCCACGGCGCCCGCTTTGTCACGAAGACGCACACCAGCAATGTGGCAACTTTTCAATCGCCGGAAGTCGGGCCCATCGGCAGTCTTGACAAGCGGTCGATTCACTTCCGCCAGATGCCGCTACAGCATGAATCATACCCGGCCAAGCCCTTGCAGCGGTCTGTCGGCCTGTTAAAAATGGCGCTCGCAATAGACAGCCGCCTGATCGACCACATGCTGGCAGACGGAATCGACGGGTTGGTGATCGAAGCGCTCGGCCAGGGAAACGTGCCGCCGGCAGTCGTCCCGGGGATCCGACGGGCGATCGAAAAAGGGGTGCCCGTGGTTCTTGTCTCCCGCTGTTTCAACGGAAGGGTGCAGGATGTGTATGGGTATGAAGGAGGCGGCAAGCATCTGCGGGAACTGGGGGCGATCTTCTCGAACGGCCTGAACGGCCAGAAGGCGAGGATCAAATTGATGGTTCTGCTGGCGAACGATCTGGACATGGAGTCGATCCGCAGCGCGTTCGAACGGATCTAACTTGAGGAAACTCGGCTAAATGCGCCCGCGTCCGTGCGGGCAACGCCGAGTTGATCGTCCATGATCAAAGAAAAAAGGCGCATGTGCAATGCATGCGCCTGCTCTTTTGATGCCGAAACTTACACCCAACCGCGCAGTTGGCAAGCTTCCGCCATTCGCCGGACTCCCACCATATAAGCGGCGAGCCGCATGTCGATCTTGCGGACGCGTGCGGTTTCATAGATCGTATGGAACGCTTTGACGAGAATTTCACGCAGCCGTCGGTCTACCTCTTCTTCCGACCAGTACAATCCCTGATTGTTTTGCACCCATTCAAAATAGGACACAATCACCCCGCCGGCGTTGCCCAATACGTCGGGCACGAGCAGCACGCCGCGCTCTGTTAGGATTTTCGTCGCTTCGATCGTCGTCGGTCCGTTCGCCGCTTCGACCACGATTTTCGCTTTAATATTATGCGCGTTTTTCGACGTGATCTGGTTCTCGATCGCCGCCGGCACCAGGATGTCGCAATCCAGTTCCAGCAGCTCCTGGTTGCTGATGGTGTTTTTGAAGAGTTTCGTCACCGTGCCAAACGAATCGCGGCGGTCCAACAGGTAATCGATATCGAGGCCGTTCGGATCGTACAATCCGCCGTACGCGTCAGAAATGCCGACCACTTTCGCTCCCGCGTCATGCATGAATTTTGCGAGATAACCGCCGGCGTTGCCAAAGCCCTGAACCACCACCCGCGCATCTTTCAAATCGATCCCTTTTACTTTCGCCGCTTCCTGGATCGCGATCGTCACACCGCGGGCGGTCGCCGCGTCACGGCCCAGCGATCCGCCGAGTACGAGCGGTTTGCCGGTGATGAAACCGGGCGAATCAAACTCCCGGATACGCGAATACTCGTCCATCATCCAGGCCATAATCTGGGAGTTGGTGAACACATCGGGCGCCGGGATATCTTTCGTCGGTCCGACGATTTGCGAAATCGCCCGCACATAGCCGCGGCTCAATCGTTCCAGTTCGCGGAACGACATCTCGCGCGGATCGCAAACAATGCCGCCTTTGCCGCCGCCGTATGGCAATTGGGCGATGCCGCACTTCAGGCTCATCCAGATGGCAAGCGCCTTCACTTCATCTTCCGTCACATCCGGATGAAACCGGATGCCCCCCTTGGTCGGCCCAACCGCATCATTATGCTGTGCGCGATAACCAGTGAACACCCGAACGCTTCCGTCATCCATCCTGACAGGAATGCGGACCGTCAACACTCGCAACGGTTCTTTCAGAAGCTCGTACATCTCATCCCCATACCCCAATTTGTTGAGCGCTTCCTTGATCACCAACTGGGTCTGGGCGAGTACGTTTAACGTTTCTTCCTGCTTCTGTGTGTTTCCCTGATTGCTCATGCTTTGACCACCTTTGTGAACAACATCGAAATAAAGACATGCAAATATAAGTATAACGCGATACTTTCTATTAGGAAAGCATGTCTACGAATATTTTTATTGGTTCAAAGCTGGATCGGGTATTTCCACATCGTCCGGATTGTCCTGTTCCACCAACGTCTGCGGATCTCCTTGCGCGCCGCTCGGCACCTTGCCGGCAAAATCGTCCGGACTGTCCGCCATGATGAACGATTTGGCAGATGCGGGAGTCTGTTTTTCCATTGTTTTTCCGCTCCTTCAGAATCAAGATTGCAAGTTCCGCGTCACCCGCTTTTATTTATAATCCCATAAGAGCCTGTTCAATATCCCCGATCAGGTCTTCCGCGCTCTCGAGCCCCACCGACAGACGCAGCAAGCCGTCGCTGATCCCCCTGCGGATCCGTTCCTCTCGCGGCATCGCCGCGTGCGACATGGTCGCCGGATAGGACAAAATACTTTCCACCGCCCCCAGGCTGACAGCAAACAATGGCAACTGCAGCCGCTTGACAAACCGCCGCACCTGTTCGGCGTCCGCCAGTTCAAACGACAGCACCGCGCCGGGCCCGTCCGCCTGCCGGAGATGAATCTCCCGGCCCGGATGCGATTCGAGCCCCGGGTAATACACCCGTTTGATCTTCGGGTGCCGCTCCAGATAACGAGCAATCCGCAGCGCCGTTTCCTCACTTTGTTTCATCCGCACCGCCAGCGTTTTGATGCCCCGCATCAGCAACCAACAGTCCTGCGGCCCCAGCACCGCGCCGAACCCGTTTTGGATCTGGTATATTTCTTTTGCCAACGATTCATCCCGCACCGTCACCAGCCCCGCCACCACATCAGAATGACCGCCCAAAAATTTGGTTCCCGAGTGAACCACCACATCGATCCCCAGCTCATGCGGCCGCTGCAAGCCGGGTGACATAAAGGTGTTGTCGACAATCGTCAGCACCCCGTTTGCTTTCGCGATGTCGGCCGCTTTTTGCAGATCGATGATTTTCAGCGTTGGGTTAGAAGGTGTTTCCAGCATCATCGCTTTCGTGTTCGGTCGGATCGCCGCCGCCAATTTTTCCGGGTTGGCGGCGTCGACAAACGTCGTCTCAATCCCAAAGCGGGAAAAAACTCTCGTCAACGCCCGAAACGTTCCCCCGTAAATGTCTTCGCACGCCACAACATGCGAGCCGGCGGACAGTGTGAGCAGGACGCTCGTAATCGCCGCCATGCCGGAAGCAAACGCAAGTCCGTAGTTCGCCCCTTCCAACTGGGCAATCACATGCTCAAGTGCTTTCCGGGTGGGGTTGCCGGAGCGGGAATAATCGAACTCCTGCTGCTGGTTCCAATCGGCCTGGTGAAACGTCGAAGCCTGGTAAATCGGAAAGCTGGCGGCGCCGGTGCGCGGGTCCAGTTCCGCCCCCGTATGCAGCACGCGCGTTTCAAATTTCACCTGACGGACACCTCGGATCTCGCTGCCTCCAACGCTTGCTCCAGGTCTGCGATAATGTCCTGATAGTGTTCGATGCCGACCGATAAGCGCAGGAGCCTATCCGTAACGCCGTACGCCTCCCGCACTTCCTTCGGGATGTCAAAATGGGTCTGTCTCGCCGGATAGGTGATCAACGATTCGACGCCGCCAAGGCTTTCGGCGAACGAAATCAGTTTCACACTGCCGAGGATCGGTTCCACCATGCTTTCATCCGCCACTTCGAACGACAGCATGCCGCCGTAGCCGGACGACTGCTTTTCATGCATGTGCTTGCCCGGATGGTGCGGCAGACCAGGGTAATAGACTTTTGTCACCTGCGGGTGTCGTGACAGCCATTCCGCCACAAGCAGCGCGTTTTCCTGATGTTTTTCCATTCGCAGCGCCAACGTCTTCAGGCCGCGGATCATCAGCCAGCAATCCTGGGGTCCGAGAACAGCCCCGATCGAATTTTGCAAAAAAAACAGTTTTTCGCCCAATTGCTCGTCCTTCACCGCAAGCAGGCCGCATAGCACGTCGTTATGGCCGCCCAGATACTTGGTGCCGGAATGCAGCACCACATCGGCCCCCAAATCCAACGGTCGTTGAAAATAGGGCGACATAAACGTGTTATCGACGATGGTCAGCGCGCCGCGCCGTTTGGCGATCGCAGCGCAACCTGCGATATCGGTGATTTTCATCGTCGGGTTGGTCGGGGTTTCAACAAACAGCGCCTTGGTGTTCGGTTGAACCGCCGCTTCCACCGCAGCCAGATCGCCGGTATCCACGTAGGTCGTTTCGATCCCTTTCCGACGCAAAATCTGTTCCAGCAAGCGATAGGTACCGCCGTACAAATCGTTGGAAGCGACCAGGTGATCGCCTGGCTCGAACAGTTCCACTAGACAGGCGATCGCAGCCATGCCGGAAGCGAACGCAAACCCCCGCACCCCATTTTCCAGATCGGCGATCGTATCTTCCAGCACTTTGCGAGTCGGATTGAGAGTCCGGGTATAGTCAAACCCCGTGCTCTGTCCGAGCGCCGGATGGGCGAATGTAGTCGAGTGATGAATCGGCACAGACACAGCTCCCGTCACCGGATCCTTGCGGTTTCCCGCTTGTGCCAACCGTGTTTCGATCCGCATGTCCATTCCTCCTCTTCATGGAAAAAGGTCTTTCCCCCCAAGAGAAAGACCTGGTATTGCCACGCTGTCCTCCTCTTATCTTTCAGGATCGCTCCTGCAGGAATTAGCACCACAAATCATACCTGAAACGCGCGAATCACGTTTCCGGATCGATTCAGGTTGCCGGGCTTCATCGGGCCAGTCCCTCCACCAACTCTGGATAAGAGTCAATCGATTTTGTTCTTTTGATACAATTTACAATCTTCAAGGCGGTTTCGTCAAGGGGTGTTCGTTAAAGCCTGGCAGTCGTGGCGAGTCAATAACTTCCTGCATCAGCCCCGATACGGCGCGACACACTAGGTTTACAACGAGGAAAGGACTGAACAGAATGGCGCAAACGGCATCCGACAGGTCCAAAGTTTCGTTGCTGTCTCTGATTGCCCTGGGAAGCGTTCCGCTCATCATGGTCCTGGGTAATTCGATGCTGATTCCGATTCTGCCAACGATGCAGGAGCAGCTTCAGATCACCAAATTTCAGGCGAGTTTGGTGATCACTCTGTTCTCCGTGCCCGCCGGCATCATCATCCCGTTGGCCGGTTTTTTGTCGGACCGCTACAACCGGAAACTCGTGATCATCCCGGCGCTTATCTTATACGCGTTAGGCGGATTGCTAGCGGGAATCGCCGTGCTCTTGTTTGCCAAACCGTTTGCCGTGATCATGACAGGTCGCGTGCTGCAAGGAATCGGGGCCGCCGGGACTGCTCCAATCGCGATGGCTTTGGCAGGCGATATTTTCCAGGGAGCGGCCCGCAGCAAAGCGCTTGGCATCATCGAAGCATCGAACGGGCTGGGAAAAGTCCTGAGTCCCATACTCGGCGTGCTGCTCTCGATGATCACCTGGTTTGCGGTTTTTTTTGCGTTTCCGCTGTTGTGCGTGCCCGCTGCTTTGGCGATCTGGTTTTTTATCAAGGAACCAAAAAAGGACAAAGCCGCGCAAAAAGTAACCCACTACCTGCGCGCGCTGAAGGTTATTTTCAAACGGGAATGGAAATGGCTTCTGACCGCTTACTTTGCAGGCGCCAGCGCACTTTTCATTTTGTTTGGCGTATTGTTTTATCTGTCGCATCTTTTGGAAGACAAATATGCGATCGACGGTCTGCTGAAAGGCGCCATTCTGGCGGTTCCCTTGCTCGCCATGTCGTCGACGTCCTATATCACGGGAGCAAACATCAAAAAGCAAAAAAGGTTGATGAAAACGCTGATTGTGACTGGCATGCTGCTGATTGCGATCCCGCTCGGGTTGGCTTCCTTTGTTACAAACGCGTACGTCTTGCTGGGATTGCTGGTGATGAGCGGTATCGGCACGGGACTCGTGCTGCCCTGCCTGAATATGCTGATCACCTCAGCCGTCAGTATGGAAGAACGCGGGATCGTCACATCTTTTTACGGCTCCGTCAGATTCCTGGGAGTGGCGATCGGGCCACCCGTCTTCACCTGGTTGATGGACCTGTCCCGCTTGGTTATGTTCTTGTCGGTGGCCGGGCTCGCCTTTTTGTCCGCCGCGCTGGCGATGTGGCTGATTCGCGTCCCAGCGGAGAAGCCCGAATCCCCACCCGCCCCCAATTCGATCGCCTCCGAATCCCTGCGGAAGTTGTTGGCAAAACGAAAAGCACGGGCGTAACACCAGCTCCCGTTTTTCGCATACGATAATGGAGCCCACAGGTTGTAAACGCCAGGAGGTGACAAACCCCGACGGGGATTCCCTGCACAGCACAGAACAGCAAAGAAAGGGGTTTTGGGAGATGAACGATTTTTTGCCACAAAAACCGTGGGACACAGTCCTGCGTGATCCACTACCGGGCCGCAACCTGAAACCGCGTACTTGCGGTCTCAGCATGGTGATCGATAAGGGGCTGGGAATCCGGGAAACGTTGGACCTGGCAGAATTGGCAGCCCCTTACATCGATTTCTTGAAATTGGGTTTTGGCACATCGATGCTCTATTCGAAATCGCTGCTGCAAAACAAAATCAATATTTTGCGGGAACATGACATTCATGTCTACCCGGGCGGAACCTTACTGGAGACGGCCGTGCTGCAAGGTTGTTGGAAGGACTTCATGCGCACTTCAAAAAAACTGGGATTCACCGCGATCGAAGTTTCCGACGGCACGGTCACGATCGATCTCGAACTGCGCCGGCAATTGATCCAGGAAGCGAAACATATCGGATTTCTCGTTTTGAGCGAAGTAGGGAAAAAAGAATCGGGCGTCCACCTGCCTATCGAAAAACAGTTGGAACTGATCCGGCACGATCTGGACTGCGGTGTTTTCAAAGTGATTATTGAGGGACGGGAATCCGGAAAGGATGTAGGCATCTACGAAGCGAGCGGGGCGATCCGCAAAGACGATGTCGACCGCCTGCTGGAACAGCTGACCTCGGCCGACTGCATTATCTGGGAAGCCCCCTTGAAATCGCAGCAAGAAGCGCTGATCGCTCAATTTGGCCCGAATGTGAATCTCGGCAATCTGTTTCCGCACGACATTATAACGGTCGAGTCGTTGCGCCGAGGGCTGCGCAGCGATACGCTGCGTCTGGCGATGTGCAGGAACCGATTGCCGGACGATGATTCGTTATTGCCGGCGACCGCCCGATTTTGATTCGCATATCCCCGTTCCCCTGTCCATATATTTGTATGGACGGAACAAGGGGTGGGCGTATGGCCGGAGACATGATACTCGTCATGCTGATCATTGTGGGCATCATCGGTCGGGCCAGCATTTTGGCCACCGCTGCCAGCGTTTTGCTGATTTTGAAACTGTCGAATCTGCAGCGGTTCTTCCCGACGCTGGAACGGCGCGGGCTGGAAATCGGTTTGTTGTTCCTGATGATTTCCGTGCTGGTGCCGCTCGTCAACGGCAAAATCCAATCGAAAGACTTGTGGGGAACCTTTTTCACCGTATCGGGACTGTTCGCCGTCATCGGCGGTGTGCTGGCCACCTACCTGAACGGGCAGGGACTCAACATGCTGCGACTGGAACCGCAATTGATGCTGGGGCTGGTGATCGGGTCGATCATCGGCATCGTGTTTTTCAAGGGGATCCCCGTCGGCCCCTTGATGGCGGCCGCGATCACCGCCTTGTTGATGAAAATGTATCTGTGGCTCCGCTAGAGCCTGAACAAAAAAAGAGACGGGGCTCCGTCTCCTTAGTTCACAAAATATTGATTGAGCGTTAAAAAGGCGGTGTCTTGGATGATGAGTTTTCCGTATTCGTCCAGAACCGCTTTTGTCACGTTGGACAGTGTTCCATACTCGTGCAGAATCGACCACAAAGCGTCGACTTCCTCCTGCTCCATCTCCGCTTCGTCGATGTAGAGGAAATAACGCCCTTTGTAATGATACAGCGAGGCGTTCAAATCGAACGACGCATGCACCATTCTGGCTGCGCTCAACACATGTTCAAAATCGTCAAATACAAACGTCAGGGCAGTGGATGCGTCGACCGAAATAATCGGCTCATCCGCTTCCATTTCCTCTTTATGATCAATTTCCTCCGGCAGCGAGGGAACTTGCGTGACGATCACAACAACGCCTTCCGTCGGCATTGTGAACGCTTCCACAGCAATCGGACCGATCACTTCGAAGCCGACTTCCAGGTACGCCTGCTCCATCATATCCCAGAACAGTTCTTGCACCTTACGGCCATTTTGCCAGATTTCATCCCGGTCGATGCCTCTTTCTTCGAGATCTTCATAGCTGATGAAGATCCTCACCTTGTTATGACCAAGCCTTTCGACTACCATTCGGATCACTCCTTTAAAAAAAGGGAGTTGGGACTTCTGCACAACATCCTGCAGAGGAGCCGGCCGCTCCCCTCCGGCAGCGGACGTCCGTCAGTCGGAAGCGTCGTAACAACAGGCAATCCTTCGGTACGTAGAGAGGCTTCCTAAATGATTTACAAAATGCAGATGGAATGTATTGCACTCATTGTACCAGTTCTTCTCCATCCGGTCTATAGGGGGATCCACATCCCGGGTCACCCCTATGTCGATTGGCGAAACAGCAGTTCATGCGGCAGAACTACGGAAAATTCCTCGACCGGTTCATCGTGGATCAGTTTGGTCATAAACCGCATCGCGACCGCCCCCATGTCGTAAATCGGCTGCGCGATTGTCGTCAGTTCCGGCCGCACCATGCTTGCCAGTCTGGTATTGTCAAACGCCACCACTTTGACTTGCTCCGGAACGGACAGTCCGGCATCCAAACATGCGTGAATCGCCGCCACACCAAGCTCGTCGCTGACCGCCACGATGCCGTCCGGTAGCTGGTCTTGCAACTCTTTTTGCAAAACGGCCAGCCCGGATTCGTAGCGCAGGTCCGGACATTCCAGAATCCGCGGTTGCAACCCGCCGTTTGCGAGCGCTTTCCGATATCCTTTTTTCCTTGGTTCGCCAGTCACAGGATGACCAGCCGGACCGCTCAGCAGCAGGATGCGCTTGCAGCCTTTTTCAACCAGCAATCGGGTCGCGTCATAAGCCGCTTGCCGATTGTCGATGTTGACCGACGGAATTCGCTTTTCGGGATCGACGGTGGCGCACAGCACAACCGGCAATTGTGCCTGTTCGAACGCTTTTAACAGCTCCGCAGTCAAATGATCTCCCATAAACAGGATGCCATCCACCTGTTTTTCCCACATGGTGCCAATCAGGTCGATCTCGCGCTCGGTTTGGGCATCCGAATTACTCAAAATGATCTGATAGTCGTACATGGTTGCGATGTCTTCCATCCCCCGTACCATTTCTGCTACGAACGGGGCTGACACGTCAGGCACAATGATGCCGATCGTCTTCGTCTTTTTGCTGGCCAGCCCTCGCGCCACAGCGTTCGGTCGATAACCGAGCTCGCGAATCGCGTCCAGTACTTTTTTCTTTGTTTCTTCTTTCACAACCGCCGTGCCGTTTAGCACGCGCGAAACGGTGGCCATCGACACACCGGCCGCTCTTGCCACATCATATATGGTTACACTCACCACGATTCACCTACTTTACCATCCAAAGGTTGCTTGTCTTTCTATCATAACACATATGGCAATACAAAAAACACAGGAACTGCTTCCTGTGTCTGTAACATCGGATCGCATGAGAATTTCCGGGGCCTGCCGAATAGGCGGGGTACAGAAAACGAATTGTGTCGCTTTGCGAGCAACTGGCGCGCCCTGAGAGATTCGAACTCCCGACCTTTTGATTCGTAGTCAAACGCTCTATCCGACTGAGCTAAGGGCGCAGGATGAAATTGGTGAATGGTGCGGATGAAGGGACTCGAACCCCCACGGTTTCCCGCTGGAACCTAAATCCACCCCACGCTTAAATGTCCTACAATCCGCGCCGTTACTTGGTTTCTCCTCTCGTGACTATCGTTAGTTTAACTGGATTCTTATCCGCACTGGATGTCGTTTTTGGGGGAAATCCAGTGCGGTTAAAATGATAGCATGGACAAGCGTTTTTTGCAAGTAGTTCGGCACGAATTTACCGATTGACCCCGAGATTGTGAAAATTATTTGTAAATTTTAGGTACGACGGGAACCTCTTCGCTTTACCGATTTTACCCTCGCGTAATACGTAATATTGGCGCGGCTTGTCGTTCTCGTCGAGTAAATTTTACCTTCGGGAAAAGATTGCGCTGTTTGTTTGGAGGTTGAGTTGCATAGTCGGACGTGGTGGTCTGAGGCAGCGTTTCGCCGATTGAAGGGAACGTACGGAACGATGAGATGGAGTGTATTGATGAAGCCTTATCGGACTTAGAAGTAAAGCCATGATCCTGGCTAATCATTACAACAGGTAAATCGTGTCATACTTTCTGTTGAGTCCTCAATAACGATTCGTCACGACAACGATTGGTTTAACGTAGAGTGTTGTAATAGAAAAAATTCGCAGGCACCGCAAAATTAACGGCTGTCCTGCGATTATTAAAACAAATACTCTTATAACTCTGCATCCACTTGAAACGTGAATGTCGAGACTCCATCCAATTTTTTATCCGCAACCGCTTCAAAACTTTTCTTTTGCCCAGGGTCAAGATCGAGTACAACTCCTGTGGCGGTGCCAAGTAACTTTCCGCCTGCATCATAGAAATTCACTTTAAACGCCACGGATCGTTTAGCGGAACCATTATTTGTAATCTCTCCGATCACTCTGGTGAACATGATACCGCTGTTATCTAATGTGTAGTTACTGAATGTATAGTTGCCGACTGTTTGTGAAGCAGAATTTTTACTGCTATTAATGATCACCGTCTATGTACTTCCATCCCAATCGACTTTCGCCCCCAAATTTTCAGCCACAAAACGAGCAGGTACGTATGTACGTCCATTGTATTCAAGCACTGTGAATCCTTCCGGTAACGACTTCTCTACGCCGTCAAACTTAAATTTGAAGTTCACAAAGTGCACCGGCCCGTCAGCAAATGCAGCTCCTGCGCTTGCAATTACGCCGCCCATAACCAAACCCGCAATAAGTTGTTTGTGCTTTCTAAACACCTTTACCCTTCTCCTCTCACTTTTTCGAATCATCAGATATATATGTTCGATATCGACAAAAAATTTTCCTTCTTTATATTTGATTTCTTAGAATTAACTAAATAATCACTCTCTTGTCCATCAAAGTTTTTTGTCGTTTACGAATGGTATCATCGTTTCGACGTTCCTTTTTCTTTTAGACCCCCAAGATTTCAAAAACGCTACAAAAAATTTTTTCGGGATAGCCTGATTTCTCGTTTAGTGATTCACGCAGACCAGGGGCTTACCCTGGGGACGTCGCAGGGGCTGCCGTATATCGGAAATCCCGAGGTTGTACAATCGTGCACGGAAAATCCGAGGGGCGGCGCTCAGAAGCCGTGAGTCATTTCTTGCCGGACGGAGGCTGTACCCCCTCGTACCAATCGTTGAATCGGTCGGTTTGAGTGGATTGTCCAAAATTTGAGCGAACACCACTTCTTCATATGCCGATGGACAAGCAACTGCTAAACTGTACGCTTGCAAGCGCTAATCCGGACGGTTGCTTCTTGTCACCAAGTTATAAAATGGTACGGATCATTGTTCCAAAAACCTTCGTATATGGGACGCTTGTAATCCACTCGAAAATAACCCCATTGAGACAAGCAAAATCAGTTTCAAAACCCGTATCAAAATCTATGTTGCAAAAACGTACCTGATTATGATACAATCAAGTCAACAAATGGTAAGGGGGCCGGTAAAAATGCGTATAGGTTATGCACGGGTATCTACAGTCGATCAATCGTTGGATCTACAGCTTGACGCTCTGAAAGAAGCGGGCTGCGAACGTATTTACACGGAGAAAGCCAGCGGCGCTAAAGACGATCGGCAGGAACTCCAGAGAGCATTAGATACGTTAAGAGAAGGAGACGTTTTTGTGGTCTACAAACTGGATCGCCTCGCCCGCTCCACCAAAAAGCTGATCGAAGTCTACGAGCAATTAACAAAACTCGGCGTCGAACTCGTTAGTATTTGCGACGGCCTTGACACGACGACTCCGACCGGGCGCGCAATGTTTAAGATGATCGGCGTTATCGCTGAACTCGAAAGGGAAATGATAGTCGAGCGGACAAAAGCAGGGCTGCAGGCAGCTAGAGCACGGGGGCGAAACGGTGGGCGCCCGAAGACAGATGCGAAAAAGGTAAATCAGGCGTTGAAACTCTACGATAGTGGAATGCACACCGTTTCCGAAATAACGGAGATGACCGGTGTTACGAAAGCAACGTTATACCGTGCCCTGAAAGAACGAGAAAAAAACAATTCAACCGCTTCTTGATCGAGGCGGTTTTTCTTTTTGCTCAAATCCGAGGATTTTCTATTTAACGTAGACGGGGGCAGAAAACACGTTAATTCCGACTAATTTAATATGATAACCGGAAATTTTCGGACGCTACCTGAAAAATCGCTTCCAATAAAAGCGTCTATTTAGGTTGATTTCCAACGGATGTATTTGCGTTTAATATTTACCATCATCTTATTGATTGAATTTAATGCGCGTAGTTCAAAAGGAATAATATGGATTGCAAGAGAATATATCCGTAACAAGAAATGCAAAGGGGAATGAGTGCGGATGAAATTCTTAAAATGGATTGGATCCTGAATCCGTGACGCTGTCCTCAAGTATCAGGCTAGGCTCCATTTTGTTTTGAATTTGATCCTTCGGTACTCGAATTTTGGCTCTGGATCACACACATTTCGTCCTTTGGATGGCGTCATGACCTGCGTGTTCCGTTTTCCGGCAATACGAAACCAGCCCCCATAACAAGGGGGTGATCCCGTTCTGTGATTTTACAAGTCAATACCAACCACTACCTTGCTAGCGAGGCATTCATCCTTTGGTAAAAGAGAAGCCAGGGACTCCCCTTACTGAGACGGAGTCGGTATTGTCTTGCGTGAGTGGTAAGTTTGGCCGCAAGCGTGATAATACTTTGAATGACCGTGCGTATGCGTCTTCGG
>NZ_AQXL01000097.1 GCF_000376225.1 Effusibacillus pohliae DSM 22757 | reverse complement strand
CAGGCAGGTTGCCCACGTGTTACTCACCCGTCCGCCGCTGGCTTCCAGAGAGCAAGCTCCCCTTCCGCCCGCTCGACTTGCATGTATTAGGCACGCCGCCAGCGTTCGTCCTGAGCCAGGATCAAACTCTCAAAACATGGATGTTTTGTCCGGCGTCGTCGCCACGGATGGCGACGCTCTTAGCCGGGCAACCACATCAAAAAGTTTTCCTAGCTCCCTACACGATTCAGTTTTCAAAGAACGACTTGGCCCTTTAGCGCCTTAGCGTTACTTGTGCCCCTTAGGTGCTTGCTCTTTGGGTGCACAAACAAACTGAACTCAACAGTACGTTTCGTTCGTTGTTCGCGCAACAACAATCGCTATAGTAACACATCCGGCCAATCATTGCAACTGGCAATTTTTCCTGCTACGGATGCTGCGGATGGTTCACATCCCTGCCGCAACTCTCTCGTTTCTGCCTTCGAACGGCGACAACTGTTATCCTATCACCTTGCCACCCGGGCATCAACCGGACCCGAGTAACAAAACCAAACAAAAGGCTTGAGTTCTGTCTGCTTTCCACAGCCAATCTCGCTCGCTCTTCATCTGCTTTTTACTTTGACAGAGCACCGTCCAAATCTTGCAGGATGTCGTCCACGTCCTCGATGCCAACCGACAAACGGATCAGCCCGTCGGTGATGCCAACCTGCAGCCGCTCCTCGCGTGGAATCACGGCGTGAGTCATCGACGCAGGATGCTGGATCAGCGTATGCACATCGCCCAACGAAACCGCCAACTGGCACAACCGCACCGAATTCATCACCCGGCGTCCCTTTTCCACCCCGCCTTTCACTTCAAAACTGAGGGTTCCCCCGAATCCGTTCATCTGCTGTTTCGCCAACTCATATTGGGGAAAATCGGGCAATCCCGGATAAAGCACCCGCTCCACGGCAGGATGGTCGCGCAGGAACTCGGCCACTTTCATCGCATTCGCACAATGCTTATCCATGCGCACTGTCAGCGTTTTCAAACCGCGCAGCAGCAAAAACGCGTCGAACGGCCCCATCACACCCCCGATATCCTTTAAAAACGATTTTTTGATGGAGGTCATCAGTTCTTTCGAACCGACCGCCAGTCCGCCAACCACATCGCCATGCCCGCTGATGTATTTGGTGGCTGAATGGACCACCACATCGGCTCCCAGTTCCAGAGGACGCTGCAGATAAGGGGACATGAACGTATTGTCGACCACAATCTTCACGTTGTGCGGCTTAACCAACTGCGCCAAGGCACGAATGTCGGACAGTTTCATCGTCGGATTTGCAGGCGTCTCCAGATACAGCACGGTCGTTTCCGGCCGCAGCGAATCCATCACTTTTTGCATGTCTGAAGTGTCGACAAACGAGACGCAAACCCCAAAACGTTCCGCCAAAATCGATTGGAAAAACGCGAACGTACAGCCATACAGTGCATCGGACGCGATGATATGATCCCCTTTTTTCACCAAGCCCATCATCACGTGCGAAATGGCCGCCATGCCGGAACCGAACGCAACGCCCATTTCCCCGTTTTCGAGGATGGCGATCCGTTCCGCGAGCGCGTCGACCGTCGGATTGCCCAGCCGCGAGTACATGTAGCCTTCTTCCGTGCCGCCGAAGCGGGCGGCTCCTTGCTCCGGATTTTCGAACACGAATGTAGACGTCTGAAAAATCGGCAGTGTCAACGCGCCGGTCGCCGCTTCCGGCTGATACCGTTCGTGCAGCAACCGGGTGGTAAATCCTTTCCATTCCTCTGACATTGCATTCCCTCCCTGCGGTTGTACTTCATCATATTCAATTTCCGCTAAAAAGCGGGCTTTCATGAATCGACCCCATGCATAATCCAGCGATTTTTGCGCAATCTAGTTGGGGACACCCGTGAACAAAGCGGAGTGATCATCCTGATTCAAAATGAGGTGACCGTCCAATGGACATCCCCCGATGGCGGATTGCTGTATTGGCAGCCATTGCGTTTGCAACGCTGTCGCGCAATCCCCATGCTGTTGCCACGGCGCCGGTCACTACCAGGGCAACGGCAAATACTTCGCCGGCTACTTTTACGTACGAAGTTCAGCCGGGTGATACTTTGTGGAAAATTGTTCAGCGTTTTCAAGTGGACCTCGATCAACTGGCGGAACTGAATCCGCCCGCCCACCTGAAAAAATTGGGCGAAGGCACAAAACTGAGCATTCCGGAAAAACGGTCGATCAGCGCCGCGCAACCGGTGCTGGCCACTCCCAAACCGATCGCCTACAGCCGATCCGGAACGCCGCTTCATTACAGCCGGCTGTTGCATTGCAAACTGACCGCCTATACGGCCGGACCGGAGTCGACCGGCAAGCAGCCCGGCGATCCCGGTTACGGCATCACCGCTTCCGGCAAAACAGCAGCCGAAGGCCGAACAATCGCCGTCGATCCGCGGGTGATTCCGATCGGCAGCAAGGTATATATAGAAGGGATCGGATTTCGTGTGGCGGAAGATACAGGAGGCGCGGTCAAGGGAGAGCATGTCGACATCTTTTTCAATGACATTCGGACCGCCGTCGAATTCGGCGTGCAAAAAGACATCTCCGTGTATGTGTTAGAATAAAATTGCACAAACAAGCGGCGCGGCAGCCCCCCACGGCACGCGCCTTTTTCAACGTTCTTTTCGAGTCGGAACCCCCGGCAACACCTGCGGAACAAAGGATCCGTTGCGCAAACGACGGTAGCCTGTGTCATAATGAATTCGAAGATCGTTGTCGGTATCGACAGCGTCCAAAGGAACTTGATGGGCCCACCCCTTGCCTCTCAAAAGGATCTCAGCATGATCCGGGTAGATACAAAGATCGGTCGCTTCCATATCTCCCCAAATTTCAATATCAAGAATCGTGACCGTGCGGCCAGAATGATTATAGACCTGTGTGGCAAGGCCAATTCCCTTCGGTTTTGTTACGAGATCCCCCGTATTCACCACCTGTTCACGGCTCCCTATGCGAAATTTGCAGCTTCCCTCCAGAACCAGGTAGATCTCATCAACAGTCGAGTGTGAGTGATGACGTGAGTAGACAGCACCGGGTTGCAAAGTGTATTTTTGGACATACACATTGTCGATTCCGAGCATGGCCTGATACAAAGTAACCGTTTCATTTGCATTGCCGCTGGTCTGATGACGCAATAAATCAGTGTCTCCGTTGGCGGGGATGACAGGAGGCACCCAAGCGTCAACCACAGAATCGAGTTGAAGTGGATCTGTCATACCATCCCACTTACTAATTCTCTCTACTGTTTCCGAATAAAAAGACAATTGCCTCAAAATGAGCTCTTCCACTTCCGGCGTACAATTCGGAAGCAACACCAGCACAGATGCCTGTTCGTGATGTAAAGACCGTGCGATCACATCCGTCGATCCACTGAGCGCCGATTGCATCCACTTCACAAACAGTCTGCACGCGTTCCGCAATCCACCCCCGGCGGGCAACCGCAGATGAACCGCCCCCTGCTCCCAGGTGTACCCCCTTCCAAAATACATCTCCCATGCCAAGTCGATTCGTAGAATCCGCGACTCATCCAACCTTACTCCAATCGCACGTAGCCGGTCGATTACTTCGCCACTGACCGCTTGCACGGGTAATACCCGGATTTGCATGGTCAACCCTCCAATTTTTCCTTAATCAACTGCTGGCCGACGTGTAAAACCGCAGCGCCCGTTTCCAGAACCACCGGGTCAAACCAAACGTGGTGCAGGCGATCGCAACGGAAACCAGCACCTGGGCTCCCCCCAATTTTCCAATCAAAGAAGCGGCGGGAAACGTGGTCATCACAGCCACCGGAAAGACATAGGTGAGCAGCACCCGCAGCCAGCCGCGGTACACTTGTACGGGGTAGCGGCCCGTCTCAAACAGCGAAGAAAACAGAAACGAGATGTTCTCCACCTTCACGAACCAGAACGACAGCGTCATCACGCCCATCCACAGCGAATAGAGCGTAACGACGGAAGCGAGCATCAGTACCAAAAATTCCAGCACGCTGCCGACAGTCACCCGCATCCCCGCGCCATACATGCCAAACGAGACGATCGCAAAGCCGGTCAGAATATCGGCCAACTTCCAGATCGCAATGTGCCGGAACGAGATGAAAAATTGGCTGTCCACCGGCTTGGTCAAAATGAAATCGAGCGTCCCTTTGCGGATATGCTGGACGATCCGGCCGATGTTCGGCTGCAGCACCATGCCGGCAAACCCTTGCAGGGCGTTAAAAATTCCCAAGAGGATCAGCATCTCGTAAAATCCCCAGCCGCCCAGGCTTTTC
The DNA here is from genome assembly GCF_000376225.1 of Effusibacillus pohliae DSM 22757. Classification (NCBI taxonomy): domain Bacteria; kingdom Bacillati; phylum Bacillota; class Bacilli; order Caryophanales; family Alicyclobacillaceae; genus Effusibacillus; species Effusibacillus pohliae. The sequence goes on along the minus strand of NZ_AQXL01000097.1, from coordinate 17,865 downwards.
GTCTGGTAGAAAAACACCTGCACGGTCAGCACCGCCATCGCCGCCCCGAACAGAGTGGCCAGCAGATTCGAGACAAAATGGGAGCGGTATTCCATCTCCTCGACCAGTGCAGCCCGCAAGAACTCCCGCAAAATCCGCAAGTGCCGTTGGATGCCGGACAATGTTTTCACCCTCCCGCCGCTCCGTATTTTTTCAGGCCCATTCGCCACATCACCACGTACAGCGTGAACAACGCAATCATCCATATCCCTTGCACAACAAATCCGTGCAGCGCAGCCATTTGCGTCCACGGCCGCGTCAGCAAGTCTACCGGAAACCCCAGCATCCAGTAGAACGGGCTGATCTCGGCGATCCATCGGACGAACGGCGGCAGCAAGGCAAGCGGCGCGATCATGCCGCGCAAAAAGTATCCGATCCCGTCAAGCAGCGTAAACACGGCCACCGACCGGTTGGTCCAGAAAGCCAGCAAACCGATGCAATACCCGAACAAATAGCGGATCGCCGCGGCCAACATGATCGCTGCAGCGGCCGCACCCCACTGCCACCCCGTCAGTTGCAGGCGAACCGCCGGAAAAAAGAACCAGGCGATCCCCCACACCGCCGCCATGATCGCCAGATAGAACAGCTTGTACACCAGATTTTCTGCAATCCGCCAGTGAATCGGGTTAAACGGTCGCACCAAATAGGAAGAAAAAGTGCCTTCCCGGATCTGCACGTCCAACTCCCAGACGTCCCACGAAATCGTCAATCGCATAACAAACATCGCTGCCAGAAAATAGCGGATCAAATCATCCGTGCCGTACCCTCCGACCTGCCCCTCGCGGGCGACCGCCAGCCAGACTGCCAAAGTCACCAGCGGCGTGACGAACGAACCGAACATGTAGAAGAACGTTTCCCCTCGGTATTCGAGCAAAATTAGCCAGGCAACCCGCATCAGATGATAATATTTTTTACACAGTCGCCGCATTCGCATCCCTCTCAAATGCCAGGCCGATCACATCTTCCAGAGCGGGATCCTCGATCGTAAAATCGGAAATCGGCAGGCTCGACAGAATACCAGCAGAGCGGGAGGACACCTCCACACGCGGCAGCCGCAGGGACACGCGCGGATACTCGTAGGACATGAGTTCCCCGTGAACCCGCAATTCCGCTTCCGGCACCGGCTGTTTCAGCACCAGGTTGGCCATTTTATAGGGCGCGAACCGCTCAACAAGCGCATCCAGTTCCCCGTCGTACAAAATTTTCCCGCGGTTGATCAGGATCACCCGCCTGCAAAGCGCCGCCACGTCCGCCATGTAGTGGCTGGTCAACAGAATCGTCGCTTTGTGCCGTTCATTGTACTGTTTGATGAACTGCCGAATCGCCTCCTGCATGTTCACGTCCAGCCCGATGGTCGGTTCGTCAAGGAACAGAATCTGCGGCCGGTGGATCAGCGAGGCGGCCAATTCGCACTTCATCCGCTCCCCGAGCGACAACTGACGTACCGGTTTGCGCAGCACCGGCTGCAACTGCAGCAGATGCACCAGCTCATCGAGCGTTTCCCAAAACTCGCGATCCGGAATCTCGTACACCGCCTGATTCACCAAAAATGTTTCCATCGGCGGCAAATCCCAGATCAGCTGCGACCTTTGCCCCATCACCAGTGAAAATTTTCGTTTAAAGGCGGTTTCATGCCGAAACGGAACATGCCCCGCTACCTCCACCAAACCGGAAGTCGGATACAGGAGGCCGGTCAACACCTTCATGGTGGTCGTTTTGCCCGCTCCGTTCGGTCCGAGAAAGCCGACGATCTCGCCCGGCTCAATCCGGAAGGAAATGTCCTCGATCGCCTTGACCAGCCGGTACTGCCGGCGAAACAAACTTTGCACAGCGCCCCGAAACCCCGCCTGCCGCTCATGCACCCGGAAAAATTTGGTCAAATGTTCTACGTGAATTCCCTGCGTCATGCCGGACTCCCTAACTTCACATAGTCGGCCACATAGCTTTGGAACTGGGCAAACTCCCCCGTATGCTCCGCAATCATCCGATACAGGCGGTCGACATCCCGTTGCAGATACTCATGTGCCAGAATCCGGCGGAATTGGACCACTTCCATGAACGATTTCGTGAACGTTTGCGGAAACACGTTCTCTTCCGCCAACACCTGGACGATGTCCTCATACGAGCTCGGGTCCCGCATGATCAGCGCGTCGATGATCAGATTCCCCACATCGGTCGCGCATTCGAGAGCAATGTGCAGTGCCCGCTCCCCCGCCGCCTGCAGAATGGTGTCATTGCGAAATTGGTCGGCCGGTACCGCCGCCACTTTTTGCAAAATGCCGATGCAGCGGTCCATCTCAGCAAAATACTGCCAAATCTGCTGCCGATGCTGATCTGTGATGAACATGATCCATCCGTTCCTCCTGTCTGCTGCTTTCACCGCTTTCCTTATTTTACAAGAAATCGCGCGGAAAGCCCAGCCGGAGTCACGCCGCCACATCCCGCCTGGTAAACAGCAGCCAGGCCACCGCATGGAAAATCACGAAGCATTGACCCTGATTTTGCAACGGTGCTACAATGATAGACAATAGATTGGTACAGTAGACTGAAACTGTCCGCCACTTGCCGCTAACATGTCGAACAGTGCGGCTGCAACAGCGCTCCACCGCCGCGTTGCAGCCCGGCGACGCGACCGACTGTGCGGCTGGCGGTTTTATTTTGCCGGATGGGAGTCAATGGTTTATGCAGACAGAAGCGCGTTTTCAATTGCACATGATCACGGATGGGCTGAAACAGGTGGAGGAATTGCGGTCGATCGTCGAAAGGGCGCTGCGCGGCGGTACCGATGCGATTCAGCTCCGGTACAAAGCGGCCCCCGCGCTCGACCTGTACACGTTGGGGCAGATTCTGAAACCGGTGATCGACCGCTCCGGCGGCAAGCTGCTGATCAACGACCGGTTGGATGTCGGGCTTGCGCTTTCCGCAGACGGCGTTCACCTGGCTGGAAAAAGCCTGCCGGTCGACGCCGCCCGCCGCATCGTCGGCCCACACATGCTGCTCGGCTGTTCGGTGCATTCGGTGGAAGAAGCGAAGCGGGCGGAACAACAGGGAGCCAGCTATGTGACATTCGGCCATATTTTTCCGACCCAATCGAAGCCCGGCCTGCCGCCGCGCGGAGTCGGAGGATTGCGGGACGTGGTGGAGGCGGTTTCGATTCCCGTGCTGGCGATCGGCGGCATTACGGCTGACAATGTCGACGAAGTTCTGGCCACAGGCTGCGCCGGCATCGCCGTAATCGGAGCGATCTTGAACGGGCAGGACCCGGAGTTGGCCGCGCGCCAACTGCGAAACAAGCTGGACGCCAGCGGGCACAGACCACGGTTTCGCTTGCCGTGAGCCTGCCGGTAGTCGACTGTGAGAACAAGGGGGAACCGAAATTGCGAACTGCATACGACGTTTGTATTATCGGAGGCGGTGTCATCGGCTGCGCGATCGCCTATTACACCGCGAAAAAAGGGCTGCGTCCGCTCGTGATCGAAAAACATACGCTCGGCAGCCAGGCGACCCAGGCGAGCGCCGGCATGCTGGGGGCGCAGGTGGAAATGGAACGTCCGGATCCGCTCTACCGCCTGGGACTCAAAAGCCGCGCTCTGTACGGACAACTGCGAGCCGAATTGCAAGACTTGTGCGGAGTGGATATTGAACTGCGGACATGCGGCATGCTGCGGTTGGCCCTGTCGGAAGCGGAACGGGAAACGCTCTTGGCCAGATGCGACTGGCAGACGGCCGGCGGCCAACGGGCGGAATGGTTGGAAGACGAGGATTTGCGCAGGGACATCGGCGATCTGTTCGGCCCGACGTTTGGCGCCCTGTTCCTGCCGGATGACCACCAGGTCCGCAGCGTGGCGCTCTTGCGAGCGCTTGCAGCCGCCGCATCCGAATTGGGAGCCGCATTTCTCGAACATACGGAAGCGATCGGCTTCCTGCGCGAAGAAGACCGCATCGTCGGCGTGGAAACGAACAACGGCCGGTTTGCAGCCAATCATGTGGTGCTGGCGGCAGGCGCCTGGAGCGGTTTGCTGAGCCAGTGGGCGGGCGTCGATCTCCCGGTGCTTCCCGTCAAGGGACAGTCTGTGCTGGCGGCAACCCGCACTCCGCTCACGCCGTACACCGTCTTTACGCACGGCACCTACATCGTGCCAAAAGTGACCGGCCACACCTATATCGGCGCGACGATGGAGCGAACCGGATTCGACCAAACGCCGACCCTGCAGGGGATCGTCCGCGTCCTTTCCGATGCGGTTCGGATTTTGCCCGGCCTTGGAATATCGGGGTTGGCCGGTCAGTTGGTCGGCTTGCGGCCGGGTACGGAAGATGGACTGCCATTTTTGGGAGAAGTTCCGGGCGTCGCCGGCCTGCTCGTGGCGACCGGCCACCTGCGCAACGGCATCCTGCTAGCTCCGATCACCGGTCTTGTCATGTCCGAACTGATTGCCGGCGAGAATCCGAGCGTGGATCTGGCTCCTTTCGGCCTGTCCCGTTTGCAAGGAAAGCGGCCGTAGCAAAAAAGCACTGGCACCTTGCCGGCGGCAGGATGGACACCTGTCCGCGCTGCGATGGCCGGGTCCAATATCCTCAGGCGACTGCCCATTTTTTGTAAGACATCAAAAATAAAAGTCCATTTTCATCATTTTACGGAGACGCGTGCAAATGCGGCTGCCTGGTCACGGGGATCGGGCAGCCGCCTCTCAGAGCCATGTGTGCACAATGGATTACAGCCTGGACGTTCCACCTTTCATTTAACAAATAAAATTTTAAGAAACCGTGAAATTTCACTTTCAGAACCACGTACGATGGAGTATAATAGTATCGAAAAACAGATTTGGATCAATGGATTAGTCCAAACCACCTTTTGTAAAGACCAATTTTGGGGGTGACGTTCGTGCCATTTCCAATTGTCCGCAAAAACGGAATTCCGTTGTACGTTCAAGTAAAAGAAGCTGTTTTGGCGGAAATTAAAAGTGGACAATGGAAAGCGGGCGACAAGCTACCCACCGAGCGTGAGCTGTCGGAAAAACTGAAGGTCAGCCGCAACACAGTCAGCCAGGCGTATCAGGAACTGGAAGCGGAGGGCGTGCTTACTTCCGTACAGGGACGCGGCACGTTCGTCTGCGACCGGGACGATGCGGTGCTGATCGAAAACCGCAAGGATCTGCTCAACAAGATCATCGATATCGCGCTGGAAGAAGGCCTTCAACTGGGGTTCACGATCGATGAATTTGTCGAGATAACCGAACAGCGGGCGAAAGAAAAAAAAGAATTTCTGACCAACGTACAGGTTGTGTTCATTGAATGCAACCGCGAGCAGGTCGATTTTTTTGCGAAGAAGCTGCAGTTCGGTTCCGGCGTGACGATCACGCCGCTCGTGTTGGATGAGTTTCGCCGAAACAAGGAAGAATACCTGCCCAAGGTGCTTGCTTCCGACCTTGTCGTGACTACTTTCTTCCATTATGATGAAGTCAAGGAACTTGTCCGGAACCGCAGCCAAGTGTTGGCGATTGCGTTGGACCCGCAATTGGAAACGATCGTCAAGATCGCCCGGATTCCGCAGGGAAAACGGGTCGGTCTCGTCTGCCGTTCGGACAATTTTGCCAGCAAGGTGCTGCTCGCGTTGAAAAACGCAGGACTTGACATGTCGATTGACGTCTCCATCGGCAGCCAACCGGATGAGCTGGCTTCGTTTGTTGCGGCGCATGACGTGCTGATCGTTTCACCCGGCCGCCGGCGTGAAGTGGAATCGCTCAGCACCCGCCGGCAAGATGTGATTGAGTTCATTTACAAACCGGATGTCGCTTCCATTAACTTATTGCGCGCGGCACTGATCGATATCCGCCGTCAATAAGACTGTATGGGAGAAAGCGTTATCCCGGATTTTGTATAAGGCGCAACAAAAAACGCCACTATTTAGAAGTATTGGGGAGTGTACAGGATGTTAGATCAGCTTTCATGGAAGGTTGGAGGGCAACAAGGGGAAGGGATTGATTCCACCGGTGAAATTTTCGCAACCGCCCTCAACCGCCACGGGTACTTCGTATACGGGTACCGTCATTTTTCTTCGCGGATCAAAGGCGGCCACACCAACTACAAGATCCGCGTCAGCACCAAACCGCGTCCGGCGAACGCTGACAACCTTGACATGCTGATCGCGTTCGACCAGGAGACGATCGATTTCAACGCACACGAACTGCGGCCCGGCGGCGTCATCATCGCCGACGAGAAATTCAATCCGGTCGCTCCGGAAGGCATGACAGTTCGCTTCTTTACGGTTCCGCTCACGAAATTTGCCGAGGAAGCGGGCTCCGCGATTATGAAAAACATGGTAGCGCTCGGGGCATCCGCGTGCGTACTGGGATTGCAGCCAGAAACTTTTGAGAGCTTGATTTCCGACATGTTCCTGCGCAAGGGACAAAAAGTCGTGGATTCAAATATGGCGGCAATTCGCAAAGGGTTCCAGTTTATGAAGGAAAACGGCGGCGAAATCGCCGAGTTCCGGCTGAAGCCGGGTGACGGCAAGCAGCGTCTGTTCATGATGGGGAACGACGCGATCGGACTTGGCGCATTGGCGGCCGGCGCGCGAATCATGCCGGCTTATCCGATCACACCCGCGTCCGATGTGATGGAATATCTGATTAAGAAATTCCCGAAAGTGGGCGGCCACGTGATCCAAACGGAGGACGAAATCGCTGCGATCACGATGGCGATCGGAGCCAATTACGCGGGTGTCCGCGCATTGACCGCTACTTCCGGCCCGGGGCTGTCGCTGATGATGGAAGCGATCGGTCTGGCCGGCATGACGGAAACTCCCGTCGTGATTATCGATACCCAGCGCGGCGGCCCGTCCACGGGGATGCCGACCAAGCATGAGCAATCGGACATGTATGCCGTACTGTTCGGCACGCACGGTGAAATTCCAAAGATCGTACTGGCTCCGGCAACCGCCGAAGAATGTTTCTACATGACGATTGATGCGTTCAATTATGCGGAAAAATATCAAACGCCCGTCATCCTGATCACCGATCTCGCGCTGTCGCTTGCCAAGCAGACGGTGGAACCGCTCGACTACGACCGGATCACGATCAACCGCGGCAAACTGGCGACGGAGGAGCAACTGGCGGCGATCGAGCCCGGCAAGCTGTTTAAACGCTATGCATTCACGGAAGACAACATTTCGCCGCGGGTATTCCCCGGACAGAAAGGCGGCATCCACCACGTAACCGGTGTCGAGCATACGGAAGTGGGACGCCCGACGGAAGACGCTGCAATCCGCACCAAGATGATGAACAAGCGTCTGAACAAAGTGCGGGGCGAATTCCCGAACTCCGTATCCTATACGGGAGCGGAAAATCCCGATCTGCTGGTAATCGGGGTCGGCTCGACGATCGGCGTGATCGATGAGGCGCTGGAACGGCTGACGGCGGAAGGCAAGAGCGTGGCGCACGCGCATGTCCGCGTGTTGTCTCCCTTCCCCACCGAAACGCTGCAGAAATATGTCGACCGGGCGAAAAAAGTATTGGTGGTTGAAAACAACGCGACGGGCCAGTTGAAACACCTGATGCAGTTCTTCGACATCAAGGGCGAATTCCTGTCCCAGTTGAAATATGACGGCAATCCGTACCTGCCGAGCGAAATTTACGCCCATTGTAAGGAGCTGATCTAAAGTGGCAACAGTCAAAGATTTTCGCAACGAAGTCCGTCCGAATTGGTGTCCCGGCTGCGGAGACTTCTCCGTACAGGCAGCGATCCAGCGGGCGTTGGCCAATACCGGCCGCGAGCCGGAAAATGTCGCGATCATCTCCGGTATCGGCTGCTCCGGCCGGATCTCCGGTTATATCCACTCCTACGGCGTGCATGCCATCCACGGGCGGGCGCTGGCAGTTGCGCAGGGCGTTAAACTGGCGAACCGCGACCTGACCGTGATTGCAGCGGGAGGTGACGGAGACGGGTTCGGAATCGGTTTGAACCACTTCATGCACGCGGTTCGCCGTAACATGGACATCACTTACATCGTGATGGACAATCAGATTTACGGTCTGACCAAGGGGCAGACGTCTCCGACATCCGCCCACGGGTTCAAGAACAAGACCACGCCGGAAGGGAACATCGAACACGCGCTGACTCCGACCCAGGTGGCGCTCGGCGCAGGCATCTCGTTCCTGGCGCAGGGCTTCTCGACCGATATCAACCAGTTGACCCGCTTGATCGAGGAAGCGATCAACTACAAAGGGTTCGCGCTGGTCAACGTGTTCTCGCCGTGCGTAACGTTTAACAAAGTCAACACGTACGACTGGTACAAGCAAAACATCGTCAACCTGGACAACGATCCGGATTACGATCCGACCAACCGCGCGGCGGCGATGGCGAAGATCGTGGAGACGAACGGCTTGTGCACGGGCCTGATTTTCAAAGAAGAACGGGTGGCGTACGAAGATCTGATTCCAGGCTACAAAAAAGAACCGCTGGTTCATCAGGACATTACCCTCAGCCGTGAACTGTTTGCTGAGTGCCTGAAAGAATTCGCGTAAACAGGTCGTTTCGTTTGACCTGGCTGCCATCAAAGCAATCGGTGCCTTTTGCAGCGGTTTGCGTCACTTTGATGGGAACGAGACCCCGCTGTCCATGAAGGAAGCGGGGTCCTTGTTGTTTGAAAAACCATCTATCGCACTTTGCCCCGAGCCACCACTTTCCAGCGATCCCGGATGCCGCGCCGATCGACCACGATCAATTCATCCGCCAGATTGACAACCGGACATGCATGGTTCGGGATGATTTCCAGATAGTCGCCGACTCGCAGCGGATCGTCCGGCACTACCCGAACGATACCGTGTTCCTCCGACAACCGTTCGATCACCGCCTGCGGATAGCCCACCACATACCCGTAGCCGGCCACCCCTTCCAGTCCGTGCGCGCCGCGGTCAAGCGCCAGTGTTTTGGCTCCCGCGTCGATGACGATTCGGTCCGCTTCCGGCCGGCTCACCACCTGTGCAACCACGCGCAAAGCGCAACGCTCGATCGGCACTACTCCCAGCCGCACCTGTGTCATATCGTAAAATACATAATTGCCCGGCCGAATCTCCGTCACCCCCGGCACCGTTCCGGATATTTTGACGGTCGGCGTCGAACCGACGGAGATTTCGCGTGCATTGACACCATCCTCCGGTCTGAGCAATTCCGCAGTATACAATAAACTGAGCGCTTCCTCCCGGCCGATTTTTTGCAATATTTCCGGTGTAGGAGCCCCGTATGCGTGGCCGGCATGCGTCAACAAGCCAACCAAACGGATTCCGGCAAAACGGGCCGCCTGCCGCGCCAACTCCGCCGCGTCTTCACCCGGCTGCCTGCCGCAGCGGCGCAGGCCGCTGTCAATTTTCACGTATACATCGATCTGCCGGTTGCGCGCCGCAAAAAAATCGGACAACGCGATCGCTCCATCCAGTGAATCGATCACAGCAGCAACCCGAATCCGTTCCGCCAATGCCGCAAGCCGTTCCAGCTTGGGTGTGCCAATCAGCGGATAAGCGATCAGGATGTCCGCACATCCGTGATCCGCCAACGCTTCCGCTTCTCCGATTTTGGCAACGGTGATACCGACCGCTCCGCGTTCGATTTGCAGCCGGGCGATTTCTGCCGTTTTATGCGTCTTTGCGTGCGGACGCAGTTTCACGCCATGAGCGCGGGCAAACCCCGCCATGTCATCCAAATTGGCGAGCAGCTTCTCATAATCCACAAGTACCGCCGGGGTGTCGATCTCGCCAAACTTCCAAAATCGTTCCATCGGTTTCTCCTCCTATGGCGGTTCTGCCGTGCCAGTGACTCCTCTGCATCGATCCGTCCATCCAGCACGTATCCTGCTCTTGCTCATTTGGCAAACGGATGGTTCAATTGTGCAATCCGCCGCAACACATACGGATACACGCTGTCCCGCAAAATCGGGGAATAGCCGGCATCCTGCCTGATCAATTCCGGATCCGGGGGCGCATCGCAGACTCGTACATCCTCCGTTTCAAAATCGGGCGGCAGCGGATGCAGACAGGCCACTCGGGCAATGTAGACCGATTTGATCATCGGGGGCCGGTTTTCCTCGACGATCACATACTGGCCGATCCATTCGATCGCATCGATTTCGGCTCCGGTTTCTTCGTACGTCTCGCGGATCGCCGCCTGAATCGGCAGCTCATTCGGTTCAACCGTACCGCCGGGCACCTCCCAGCCCCGTCTGCTGTGCTTCGCCAGCACCAGCTTCCCGTGATAAAAAGGCATTACCAGCACATAGCCAGCCGGTTTCACCTCGGCCGGATCAAACGACAATGTCACTTGTCCCCCATACGCACCCGGAAATTGAAACGTGTCCGGTTTGTTTGCGCTCATTCGAAGCCCTCCCCGGTCTCGATTCGCTGGGAAATCGTTTTGGCGGCCAGCATGCCTTGCGCCACCGAAGCGGCGACGCTGGAAAAAAGCGGCCGGGTGCAAAGATCACCCACGGCAAACACATTGCGGACACTCGTTTCGCTGCACGCATCCACCAGCACGTATCCGTCTGCGTCCGTCCGTATTTGCCCGGCGAGCGGGCGGCTGTTCGGTTCCACGCCAATCCGCACAAACACCGCTTCTACGGGAATCGTTTGTTGGGTACCCTCTGTCTCCACCACAATGCCGGCAACCCGGTCGCCGCCCACAATCTGTTTCACCACCGAATCGGTCAGGATGCGAATCCGCGGGTGATTCCGCACCAGGGCCATAAACTCTTTGCGTGCCCGGAACCGTTTGCTTCGATGCACCAGCGTGACGTGCGCCCCATGCTCGGCGAGCAGCAGCGCCCCTTCCGCCGCCCGGTCACCGCCGCCGATGACGGCCACCCGTTTATCCCGAAACCGTTCCTTGTCGCGGGAAGCTGAATACACCTCGTTGCGTGCGATCATTTCCGCTTCGCCGGGAACCCCAAGCGGCCGGTCATGCGAGCCCAACCCGAGGATCAGCGCTCTCCCCCGGTACTCCCCTTGATTGGTCAAAATCCGTTTTTCCTGCAGGTAAAACCCGGTTGCTTCGACACCGCACCGGTAGGGGCAGCCGAGCTCATTTACGTGGGAGGCAAACCTCTGTTGCAATTCCTTGCCGTTGGCAGCCGGCAGGCCGAGATAATCGATGATTGGATTGTTTACCCGCAACAGTTGCCCGCCCAATTGCTCGTCCCGTTCCAGCAAGATCGCCTTCAATCCCAAACGATGACACCAGACCAAGGCGGACATGCCGCCGGGTCCGCCGCCGACAATCACCACGTCATACATCCGCAGCACTCCCTTTCCGCCGCCCCCCTTCGCGAATCTGTTCCTTCGCCGCCAGGAACGAATCCACTTTTTCCTCAAACTCGAGCCAACCGGACACCCGGAAACAGGGCACATCACGGTTGTACGGATAGTCCATCGCCACCGCCACCCGTCCGCTGTCGAGAAATCCCTGCAGGTTATGCGGCGCGTCATCAAACAACAGATCGCCGCAGATCATATCCTTGCGATGGGCAAAAATCAGATTTTGCCGCCCGATGAACGGCAGATGCCGCATCACCCACTCCTCTTTTTCCCGATAAGCGACGACCGACGGCGAAGCAGTCACTATCAAAATGTCAAACCGCTTCGCCAGTCGTTCCAGCACCTCGACCGCATGCGGCAACGGCCGCAAATTGGCGAACAGGCCGGGCTCGTTCAGGTAGTCATAAATTTTTTCGCCGCATTCCGGCTTCACATACGACCTGGCATCCCAACGCAGCACCCGCTCCACCGTCAAATCGTCGTGGTAGTCCCGGTTGTAACGCCCGTACCACTCGGTCATCAAATCGACGATTACCGAGTCCATATCGATACAAAGCACTTGTTTCAATCCGCATCCACCCCAACGCAACTTCCTTTCCGCTGAATCAGCACCTTGCACGCGTCTCCCAGCCCTTGCGGCAAATACAGGGTCAACATTTTCTGCAGCTCAAAATCGGCCCGCAGATCTTGAAACGCCAACCGCTGCAGCTCAGTCACCTTGGCAAGAAACCCGAGCCCCTCCAAAAACTCTGTCTGCGTCAGAAACCAGATCGTCCGCAGCCCTTTTTCTTCGCCCATCCGCTGCAAATAGCTAAAATCCACATCCGCCGTGATGTCTTGCTCGCCTACCCGCTCATACGGGTTGAACACCAGCGTTTGCTTACGATAACAACGAATGCCGCCCGTTCGCACCGACTTCCGATACATGTCGGGCGCGAGGTCGCCGTAATCGATTGTCAGCACAAATCCCTGCCGCAGCGCATCCGCCATGGCGCCGATCGCATCACCGGCGAGCAGACTGACCGCCAACCGATCACCTTCCTCCAACTGCCGCAAAATCTCATCGGACAGCACGGACGCCAATTTTTCATCCGACAGCTGACCCGGTTCTTCTTCGAATACAGCGCCTTCTCCCGCATCCCGTACCGTCACGTACAGTTCCTGCAGTCGCCCGTCTTGCATCGTCAAGCGGTGAACCGGCAAAGCGTCAAACAATTCATTGCTGAAAACCACACCGGTCAAGGAACCGTAACCGGGCACTTCTGGCAGGGTAGAATGCCAGGAAATCCTTCCGTTCGCGATTTCACGTGTCGATTCTCGCTGCATTTCCCGCAAAACGGGACTTTGCTCGACGATCCGATATCGCAGATCGACAGGCTGACCTGTCCCTGTGCCAAATGCCGCCGCTTGCAGCCTGTCCCATTCGGCCAGCAAGTCACGAGCGAGCGCCCCCGTTCCCGCTCCCATCTCAACGATCGTAAACGCAGGCGGAGCATCCAACTGCCGCCAAAACCGAAACATCTGCCGGGCCACGCACTGCCCGAAAATCGGATGAATCATTGGGGAGGTATAAAAATCTCCCCGTTCCCCGATCGTCATCTCCGGCCGGTTGTAATATCCCCACTCCGGGTGGTAAAGCGCTTCCGCCATATAATCGGCAAAGGGGATGCGGCCGCCCGCCAACCGGATTTTTTCGATAATCCGTTTCTGTAACAAGTTCATGTTGTCACCCACTCGCCTTTATTCTAGCAGAAATCGAGGATCGCCGGGGGCCGGCATCTGAATCGTATCAGCATGATCCGCTTTGTCAAGCGTTGGAAAAAGCCTGGAAGGCAGGTCTCGTCGTGTGTGTCGCCGCGGGTAATGAAGGACCCGGTGAGAATACAATCAGTTCGCCCGGCATTGATCCGGTTTTGATTACGATCGGGGCAGCAGACGATAAGCGCACCGTCAATGAGGAAGACGACTCGGTAGCATCCTTCTCAAGCCGCGGACCAACCATTAACGGTGTAACCAAACCGGATATCGTGGCGCCCGGGGTCAATATCATTTCGCTGCGAGCACCTGGATCTGCCCTTGACCAATTGTATCCCCAACGCCGGGTCGATGACCAATATTTTTCCCTCTCCGGAACATCGATGGCAACGCCGATCTGTGCCAGTGCGGTCGCGCTGTTGATCGAAGCCAAACCGGATGCCACGCCGGATCAGATAAAAGCCGCCTTGACGGCAAGAGCAAAAGATCTGTTTCACAATCCCAATCTGGCAGGCCACGGATATGTGGATCTGCTCGGCGCCATCCAGACGCTCGGTGGAGCAAACACACCCCCGCAACCATGTCGTACCTCGATTGCATTCACCCCTGAAAATTGCCCAAATGATTTGCCGTGAGACCGCATCTGCAAATAGAGAAGTCGCCATCGAAGCGACAAGCATTACTGACTTGAACATTGTTACTGCGATGGCAAATGCGGCGCAACGTGGTGTTCGGGTCCGTCTGCTGATAGCTGTTTCGCTTCCGGAAAATATGGAGATCGTGCGTTTTCTCGCAGACAAGGGAGTCGATATACAGGCTTTAAACAATCGAACGAACAGGTTGGACAATTGTATACCGCTATCGCGATCATGGATGGCAGCCGGGCGATTTTGGGAAGTGGACCCTGGTCGTATCGGGATTTGTATGTAGAGAGAAAACATGCGGTGCTGACAGATGATCCGGAAGTTGTATACAAGATCTTGAAAGTTTGGGAAGATGAGTGGCAGCAAGCAACCGGGCACAAACTATACAGCGATACGAAGATACCGGCAGCATTTTGATCAAAGACCAGTTTGTCGCCTTTCGGACAGGAACCTGCACCGGAGTGGGTGCGGGTTCTTGTCAATCTGTCGATTCCTTTATTTAAAAGAGGCATACCCAATTACGCTCTTAAGTCCCAGCATCAGCTAGCTGGGGCTTAAATGTGTGTTCATGATATGCATTTTTATTCAATCGGTGCGTCCCTTTCAAATCCCGGTTTCTTAGCATATTCATAAATTTTTCCATCTTTGTTGTAATGAACAAGTATGCTTAGAACGGTGCTTTTATCAGTCCAGTTGATAAACAATTGCATCCTCATACGACCACTTCTAAGGCCGTCCCAATCCCCATACTGGCCAGTAAATGTATAGCTTGGATCGGCAACATAGTCAAAGCGCCACGCATTATTCCCAACTTCTACATCGTTAATTTCTTTATACTGATCACCAAAACGTGCTTTTACTTGTTCTTGGGTATCTCCCAGTTTCAAATTTTGTTTGATATAATCCAGAGTAATTGGGGCACCGTCGGATTCGCCACCGTTCAGTGGAACAGTGTTGATTTGTGCATTCGGATACTCAATATCAAAAACGAACTTACCACCTCTTGCTCCATAGTATGCAGTTAACTTTGGAACCTGAAATGTTCCTTGGAAAGTCCCATCCGGATTTACCGGATAATCAAAGCTATCAATGAGATGACGAGCCTCCCCTTTATCGATCCAATTGAGCGATACTTTCACCTTTTGGGTGGATTGGGATGTTCCATTCACCTTCCCGGAAATTGTAAGAACCGATCCGGATTTAATCGATTGACCTGCTGTCGGTGAGGTGACCACAATATTATACGGTAAAACAATCTCACCCTTTGAATTATAGAACTTGCCGCCTTGTTCAAATACATACCCGTTAAATTTGCTTCCCCAGAAAGTGCTTTGGCTTCCTGATAACGCAAACTGACCGACACTCAGAATCACTTGATCCCCCACTCGCGGATTGATCGCCCCTTTATCAGCAAGTCGTTCATCAAATCGTATTTCAACCGTCGATCCCACCTGAAACGGGAAATTAGGATTATCGACGGAGGAAGTGGACCCGATGATATTTTTTTCTACCTTCAAACTGAGCGATTTAAATTCTTCGGGAGTTTGATTGATGCTTACAATAATTCCTTGGACAGTATACGTTTTGCCCACGAGCTGCCACTTAGTTGAGGCCGATGCGAACGTTTCTGCTTGTGGAGTTTTACTCGATGGATCTGTCAGTTGGACTGATGGATGGTCCGTCCATTTGTCCCATACCTGCGGTACAATAAGAGCTGACGTGCCGACAATGGCAAGTACCGCTACAGTACTTTTTGTCCAACTATTCTGTATTGACGACTTGGAAGCATTCGGGAGAGAGCGCATTACACGCTCTTGCAACCGGAAAACCACTTCATCAGAAACTTGCAAGGTCTTTCGCACATGTTGCCGCGCCTCATCAAAGAATTTGTCCATTGGTTCCATGCACCTCCCCTCCAGACAGTTCTTCTTTCAGTTTGTCTATCCCACGCTTGATTCTCACGCGGACAGTTGACTCTTTAAGACGAAGTAATTCTGCTATTTCTCTCGACTTCAGTTGCTCGAAGTAATGCAATACAATCACTTCCCGATATTTTACTGGTAATGCCATCACTTTACGAACCAATTCGTTTTCGTTCAGTTTCCGAATCACTTCTTGCTCGGGGGACTCACCAGTTTTCCATTCTAAAAATGTCTGTGAAAAGACCAATTTCCGATAGTTCCAAGACCTCAGATAATCCTTACACGTATTTACAGTAACTCGGTACAGCCATGTTGCCACACTTGATTCTCCCCGGTACTCTTCCATCTTTTTATAGACACGCAGAAACACTTCTTGGGCGATGTCCTCCGCAACCATCTGGTCTTTTACGAAATAAAAAGCTGTACGAAGAACCATTTGGCTGTGTTCATGGATCCAGTCACTTAATACCGCTTTTTTCTCGCTCTCAAGTTCTTGCAAGTGGGTCACCTCGATCCCAATCCATAACTACCTGTTAGACGAAGCCAAAGACTCTTTTGTTACATAAAAGATTCGTCCATTTTAGATTTAAACGAATCGACTCCATCTTTCACAAAGTATGAAAAAGCGAACAAAGGGGAAGGTTTTCGTCACCAGCTTCCCTGTTCGCTCAAAGTAGTTCGATTCATTCGGAGATTTTCGTTTAGAAAGTGACAGTCTTATATCCATAGGTTCCTTTTGAAAGGTCTGGGCCGGTACTCAACTCTCCTGTATCGTAAACACTCACAGGGTAAAGTACCCAACGCTCCGTCGATTTACGTCTGCCAGCAATAAAGTATTCATAGGTGCCAGTTGAAGGGAATGTCACTGCATACCTGTAAGTTGACCCATTTACAGTGTAACAAGCGGTAGACGTCCAACTGCCCCCCGGTGTCCGATAATACAGTCTCACATCGGTAAGGGGATCAACATAACTATTAGAGTCCCAAGCGTCAAAATAAATCGTCCTGTTTCTGCCATCAACATTGAAGTTCTTGTATACTGCAAATTTTTGAATTGTAGAACTGCTTTGCCCACCCAACGTAACATGTTGCAAAGGGTTTGCGCCCACTCGTGAAGAATAGGTTACCCATCCTACATCAGCAGAAAGAGAATCTAGTAGCTCAAAGTGCAAATGAGCGGGTACACCTCCTGAATTACCGGAATAAGCCGTATAATCGCTAAGAGTCGGAGTCGAATTTTCCGCCATCACAAACGCCGATAGATGCATGTACATACTATAATAAAGTTTGTTGTAAGTCGAATTGTAGTAACGAATGGTTTGAGTAAGGCCACCAGCACTTCTAAGATCTTCATTCCTCAGGATGCGGGCAGGTGTTTGCATTGGTCCCACTGGTCTACCGTACGCAACAGACTGGTCAACACCGGTATGTGGTCCATGTGCGGAATCAGCCGATCCACGAGGTTCATTCCAAGAGCTTCCAACCTCAGCGTTTACATCCGTCCCAAAAAGTGGAGAATATACAGTACCAATCGTGCTCCTATAGTCTTCATATGCCCATTGGTTTTGGGGTACGTGTGTGGCTGAGGCAGTGGAAACAAGAAACACTACAGACAAAACAGACACCACAGCTGTTTTTGATTTTTTCATCCTGTGCTATCCTCCCTATTTCGATACGTCGGCGATCCATGAAGAATTATCATCAAGGTAGGTAAGAATTTTGTTGTTATCTAACCAGTGGATGGCTCCTAGCGGATATAAGCTTGCTGCTCCTGTTGGTTTTCCGTATGACTTGATCGTCATGGTTGAAGTATCTTGTTACCGCTCACGCTATTTGGCGGCGAGTGAGCGGTTTTTTGTCAGGTTCAATGTCGGAGGATTCTTTGGATGATTGTCGTATCATGATCCGTATCGTAACGACAATGCTTTTAAAAACGAGGTGACCAACATCTCTGTTCCCGCCAACGGGTCGATCCCAAATATTCACTTTTCGTCAAATATTATCCTCAAGCGCTTCGTTCGTGAAAGATGAAAACATGCGTAATGGCGAGAAAAACGAAGAAAACATTAATTCTTTGAGGGAGGCGGTCATCGAATATAGCAAGGAATTGAAATTGCCCATGATCCGCAAACATATCGAAGAGCATGTCCAGGAGGCGATGCAGCAGGATATAAGTTACGAGGAATTTCTGGCCCACCTGCT